>DASYNU010000025.1:0-14438 GCA_036008345.1 Bryobacteraceae bacterium | reverse complement strand
TATAGCCGTCCGGTCGAACCAGAATCCGGACTCCCTCGGGTGTTACCAGCTCTGTCGCGTGGCCGCCGCGCAAATGATCGAACAGACGGCTGCCATCTTCGAGCCGGGCATCCGGCATGCGATCGCCAGGATGCAGATTTCCGAGCGGGAAGCCTGAGGATAAGGGGCTGGACCGGTAATGCAAGGCGAGTTGGTTGGTTCGGTCGCCGCGCTTCAGCGAACGGGTTTTGAGCAGGAGTTTACTCAAGCCGAGTACCGCGGCAGCGATCGGGAGACGCTCGGATTCATACGTATCGAGGAGCGAATCCGGTCCGCCGCGGGCGACGTGGGCTAGCTTCCAGCCCAGGTTGTAAGCATCCTGCACGCCGGTGTTGAGCCCCTGGCCTCCGGTCGGCGGATGCACATGCGCCGCGTCCCCAGCTAAGAACACTCGCCCGACGCGATAACGATCAAGCATGCGCGCTGACGGACGGTAAATCGATTTCCACGTGACGCGCACCACCGGGTGGCCAGTTACTCTACGCACCAAATCCTCGATGCCATCCCGGGCTGTCTCAGCTTTTGCCGTGAATTGGAACAACGGCGTATTTGGCAGCGGGCAAAGCCCGATTACGCCGCCTTTGGCGAAGGGCCAGATGTGCCAGTCGCGACGATCGAGGCCATCGATTTCGAGATCCGCTACGAGGATGGGTTTTTCGTCCATCGCCTCGCCTTTCAGGCGCAGGCCGAGCGTTCTTCGCACCGTACTGTGGCCGCCGTCGCACCCGACGAGGAAATCTGCGCGCACCATTTCGCCGGTTGAGAGCGTGGCCTCGACGCCGCGCTCATTCTGCGTGAACGTCTCGAGGGACTTACCGAATTCCACCTGGCCGCCCAGTGCGTGCAGCCGCTCGCGCAGGATTTCTTCCGTGCGTGCTTGGGGCACCATCCAAAGGTTGGGATATGGAACGCTTTCTGTCGGCTGCTTGGCTGAGCCGAGCGAACCCGCCCGCAGCGAGAAGGGGCCCAGATGCAACCGGAGCTTCGGATAAGGCGCGCCGGAAGCCAGAATCGGCTGGACTACACCTAGATCTTCGAAAATCTCGAGGGTACGCGGCTGCAGGCCCTTGCCGCGGGATCCTTCGAAAGGCGCGCTGGAGGCCTCGATTAGACGCATCCGGATGCCGCGGCGCGCCAGGTCCAGCGCCAGGGTCAACCCGGTGGGCCCGGCGCCGGCGATCAAGGCGGTTGCTTCGTACACTGTACGAATAGAATAATAGTACAGTGTACGAATGTCAAGAACGAAATCGCAGTTGACCCGCCAGAAGATCGGGGCCACCGCGCTCGCCATTGCCGACCAAGAAGGCTTCGAGGCGGTGTCGATGCGCCGGGTGGCGCAAGAGCTAAGAGTTGGAACGATGAGCCTGTACTATTACGTGAAGACCAAAGACGATCTGATCGCAGTAATGGACGATGCGCTCATGGGAGAAGCCCTGCTGCCGACGCTGCCGAAGGGCTGGCAGCGCGCACTGTTGGAGATCGCCAAGCGAACCCACGCGATATTTATCCGTCACCCTTGGGCGCTGGCCGCGATGTTGACGGCGCCCCCGGGGCTCAACGCGATGCGCCATATGGAGCAATGTCTTGAAGCGCTCGCTCGAACATCGATGACCGGGAAGCAAAAGATCGCGCTGCTTGCCACGGTGGACGATTTCGTTTTCGGCAACGCACTGCGCGAAACAGCCGGCGACGCGGCGATCGACACAAAGTTCGCGACCGATCAGCTTGCCACCGGCGCCTTCCCCCGTCTCGCGGAGGTGTTCGGCGGCGGCCGCCTAGACTCGAGCAAAGACCGTTTCGAGCGAGGACTGCTGGCGCTGCTCCGCCATCCGCCCGATTAGTTGCGACAATGGTGCACTATGAAACACTACACCTGGGATAGCGTAGCGCTGGAAGTGATGAGCGAAGTAATCTCTCGAAAAGTGATCAGCGGGGAGAAGGCCATGGTGGCGCAGGTCTTTCTCAAAAAGGACGCAGTGGTGCCGGAGCATCAGCATGAAAGTGAGCAGATCACTTATATCCTGGAGGGCGCGCTGAAGTTCGAGCTGGAGGGCAGGGAAGTGATCGTGCGCCAGGGGGAAGTGTTGCACATCCCGTCCAACGTGCCGCATCGCGCAGTGGCCTTAGAAGACACGCTTGATCTGGATATCTTTTCCCCAATCCGAACCGACTGGCTGACCAAAGACGACGCTTATCTGCGCCGGGGCGAGCGAGAAAAGGCGTAGCCCCGCACGTAAGTGAGGGGACCATTTCGGAACCCTGACAACGCTCTGGTCCCCTCGCTTACGCGCGGGGCTACAATGTGGCATGTCGCCTCGAGCCCTCTCATTTTTTCTGCTGGCCGCTCTCGCACGAATCGCGCTGGCGCAGTTCGATCCTAAGATGCCCCCCGGCGTCCCGGAAGTTGGCGGGACTGTGGTCGAAAACGTGACCATGCACTACATCGATATTGTCGCGGGCAGCGGTGCACCGGCGGCGCCCGGCAAACAGTATACAGTGCACTACACCGGCTGGCTGCGCAACGGAACTAAGTTCGATTCTTCGGTGGACCGGAAGGAGCCTCTCAAATTCGTGCAGGGCCGCCGGCTAGTGATCTCCGGGTGGGAGGTGGGTTTCGAGGGCATGAAAGTGGGCGGCAAGCGGCGTTTGTTTATTCCTTACCAACTGGCGTATGGCGAGAACGGCCAGGGGGCCATTCCACCCAAGTCCGAGTTGATTTTCGATGTTGAGTTGCTGGCAGTCGCCGACGTGCCGCCCGCCCCGGCCGCGGCCGATATCCTGCTGTCTTTTTCGGATTCCGAGCAAAAGGTGATCGCGCTAGCGAAAGCTGTGCCAGAAGAGAAATATTCATGGCGTCCCGCGCCGGGCGTGCGCTCCTTCGGCGAAGTTTTCGTGCACATCGTCTCGGCCAATCAACTGCTGATGAAGCTGGCCACGTCGGCGCCTTCCGGCGACGAATTGAAAACCGCTTTCGAAGAGCAATCCAAGTTCGAAAAGCAGACTTTTTCGAAAGAGCGCATCGTCCAACTGCTGACCGAAAGTTTCGCAACCGTTCGCAAGCATTTGGAAAGCGCGCGGCCTGGAAATTTGGCACAGAGTGCGGACTTATTCGGAACGCCCACCACGCGCCGCGGCATCCTTGTGAATCTGGATGTCCATATTGGCGAGCATTTGGGACAGGCCATCGCCTACGCCCGCATGAACGGAATCACACCTCCGTGGAGCCAGTAGCTAACGCGAGGCAGCCGGCCGCCAATCGACAGCCAACGTTCCATCGGCAGCGTGTTTCTGGAGCGCGCGAACGTAGGCTTGCGGAGTCCACCGCGCGAGGTTCCTGCCCGGCATTTTCAAGTTGAGCGACTCGCCGACGGCACGCAGGAACTCCACGCAATCGCGCCCGAGCAGCGAAAATTCGTGCTTACAATCCCATTCGCGCGCCACCCGCCGGGATCGTTTGAAATCGCGTTCGTCCACCTTGAGGATCAACGCGTACGTTATGCCTTGCACGCTGTGATTCAGCATCTCGTCCATCACGCGCCCAGAACCTGAAACCGCATGCATCAACGCGGCGCAGTTGGAAGAGTCATTTTCGGGATACAGCCCCAGCGCTTCCACGCTGCTCATTTTTCGCCGGTCGTCTTCAATACCCCACACCACGAAGGCGTGTCCGGTGGAACTCCCGCCTCGGGCAGCCAGCACGACGTAGTAGGCCTCACGCCCAGGCAGGGTGCTCAAATCCAGTGTCTGCAGCACTTGCGCGGACCCTGGAATCAATGCAAGCAGGAATGCAATCAGCGCTCTCAATGGAACCATCTTAGCAATCCATCTTAAGCAGTCCATCTTAGGCAATCCATCTTAAGCAACCCATCTTAAGCAGCCCATCTTAAGCAACCCAGCGCTTTGCAATTCTTTTACAGCATGTTCACACGCGTGCCCGGCGCGAACTGCGTCTCATAGCCAGATGCGGAAAATCATTGTCCCTCTAATCAGTATTGCAATCCTCGCCGCCCTCACCGCGACAGCCCGTCCAAAGGGCGATGCCGAACAGGGTAAGAAGTTGTTCGAGCAATGCGCTGTTTGCCACAACGCCGATACTGCTGAGACGAAAGTCGGCCCATCGCTCAAGGGCCTGTTCCAGCGCAAGAAGCTGAAGGATGGCAAGGCAATGTCCGATGAGAACATCTTGGCCAAGATCAATTCCGGTGGCGGAGGAATGCCGTCATTTGCAAACACTCTATCCGCGGAAGAGAAGGACAACTTGCTCGCGTATTTGCACTCCCTCTAGATTTTCAAAATGTCCACCACAGCGCTCCCAATCGATAGAACGTTACCCTCCCAATCAGCTCGGCTCCAGCCGCCGGACGCGCTGGATTGGATGGTGGGGGGTGCGTTGTTCGTTGCGTCGCTGGTTCTGATCGTCCCGGCGGCGATTGTGACATGCGTCCTTTCCCGCCGGTCGCCATTTATCGCTCATATGCGAATTGGCAAAGACGGACGGACCCTGTGGGTGTGGAAATTGAGAACCATGTGGCAGCGTCGCGTGGCCGCCTCCGCCGAAGAGAAAGGTTGGGTGCAGCGGATCGAATGTGATCCTCCCGCCGGCATAAAGCCCCGGAACGATGCTCGAGTCACTAGCAGCTTCGCGCAATTCTGCCGGCGGTATTCCATTGATGAGCTGCCGCAGTTCTTTCACGTGATGCGCGGCGAGATGTCGCTGGTAGGGCCACGCCCACTCACTCGCGGAGAGCTTACCGAACATTATGGCGCTCAAGCCGCTGAGATCCTGACCCGCAAGCCCGGGCTTACCGGGTATTGGCAGACGAGCGGAAGAAGCCGGCTCTCCTATGCGGAGCGAGTTGGGCTCGATCTCCAACTGGTACGCAACTTATCTACGCGGGTTTATCTGCAATTGTTGTTGAGAACCATCCCGGAGTTGGTGCGTGGCGACAACGCGTGGTGAGGCTCGGGAGAAGGCGTCTTCATCACCTTTGGCGGGCCAGCATGCCCATTGGGAACTCCGTCAGAACCCGTGAACAAATCGGCGAAGGCACCGAGTCTCTGAGAAGCTGTGAAAAAATCGGCAACGGCACCGACTCCCTCACGGTCGCGGTTCGGCTCCGTTACCGAGCTGCGAGCGTAAGCGACCACTAGTTTCCCAGCAGCTGCTTCTGTTCCTCCGGCGGCATTTGATCCAACAATTTCGTAAACACGCCGTTGGTCCATCCGAAGCCGGCTTCGTTGGATGAATACCCGAAGTGGATCTCGCCGCTCACGCGCGAGGTGCGGCGCACCACGTCGTACTTCTCCACGATGATACCGCTCTGCTGATATTGCTCCAGCACCAGCGATAGCCATTCTCGGGAAATGCGATTCGCCTCAGCCGCGTATCCGTAACGGCGCAAGCCCTCTACCGCGATCATCTCAATGGGCGCCCAACCGAAAGGCGAATCCCACTGATTACCGCTGGGATTGATGCTGGTTTGCAATCCACCGGGACGCTCGAACATCCCGAGATTGCGAACCACAGCCGCGGCCTGATCCTGGCTCGCGATGCCGGCCCACAATGGATAAAAGGTGGTGAGATACGGATAATGGCGCAGGCGATGGTGCACGAATTCGTAATCGAAGTAGAGCCCGGATGGCTCATCCCACATCAGTTGGTTGATGCGGGCGGCACGATCCTGAGCACGCTTCTCCCAGGTGGCCGCGTCCGCTGGACGATCCAGAATGCGGAGGATCTCCGCGGTTTGGGATTCCATCAGGTACAGGAGTGAATTCAGGCAGACCGGATTGTAGTGGATGATGTCGACGTTGAATTTACCGAACCGGTCGGATGGATCGAATCCGGATTCGCGCATGGATCGATCCCCTTTGTAGAACAGCGATGTCAGAATGTCTCTTTTGGCGTCGAAGTATTCGCCCACGTCATAATCGGGTACCTTGTGGGTCCGGTAATACTCTTTGATCAGCTCGTAATGCGTGCGGCCCTGCGCGTCTTTTTCCGCCGAAACAACTTCGGGCGCCGGACCTTCCCCGAGATCGTAATAGCGCGAGAGTCCACTAGAGGGCGTGAGATGCGGCTCCGAAGTCCAGAAGCGGTAATATTTTTCGATGGCCGGTACAGCATCTTCCAGCCATTTCCGATCCTTCGTTTTTGCATAAACGCCCAGCAACATTTCAGTGAGGAAGGGCGGCTGGGACCGGGTTAAGTAATAGGTCCGGTTCGCGTTCAGGATCTTGCCGTACTCGCGGATTTCATACAGGAAATTGTCGGCCATCTCCTTGGCCAAATCCATCTCTCCATCACGAATCAAGCCTACCTGGATGAAGAAACTGTCCCACCCGTACATCTCGTTGAAGCGGCCTCCTGGAACCACGTAGGGGTCAGGCAGATAGAGCAGGCCCTGCTCCTCCAGCTTCGATGGATCGTCCGGCAGCGCGCGCAGCTCGATCTTGGCGAAGGCCGCCGGCGCGAGTTCTTGATGCAGCTGCCGCGCAATTCGCCGAATGTCCTCGCCGTGGGAAACATAGATGGGCCAATGCCCGTCAGGATCAGGATGAAACTTGGGATCCACCGCGGCCGTTGCCAGCACGTGGTTCGACCGGGTGAGCAAGGCCCAGGTTTTCTTGATGTAAGTCAAAATCGGATCGTGCTGCGGTTGTGCTTGCGCAAAGCACAGTGCCGTTACCAAAAGTGCGCAGCTCAATCTCCGGAATCGGGATAGGTTCACCATGAAAAGATCACCGTTGCTTGTTGATAGCCCTCTCCGGCTGGAAAAAGAATCCGCACTTTTGAGCCTGCCAGCTCAGCGCCTTTGGATTGCATATTCGGCTGGTTGATTCGTACGGGAAGATCGTACTCCACGCCGCCCGGCGCTTCAAAAACCACTGCATATCGATTGGCGGTCCGCTGCTCGCGGATCACCTTCAATTGTGACGTGCGCGAACCTGGCAAAGGTAGTTCGCTCGGAATGCCAATCTCTACGGCGGGAAGCGGCAGCACCAGCTCATGCACCGTAGCGGCCGGTTCGCGGCACGGTTGATCGCGCGGCGCGGTTTGCGGAACCAGACAGAAAGCCTCAGACTTTGCCGATTTAGCGCGCACCAGCAAGCGATCTTTCTGCCGCGTGAATTGAAGATCGATCCGTGAATTCCCGAGCGGCACATTGTGGAGCTGCGCTGTATCCCAGCCGGAGGGCAGATTCGGCGCCAGCCGAAGGGTGTGTTGCGGCGCATCCCAATCCAGCCCGAAAAGCCCGCGCAAAGCCGGCGTAAGAACCATCGCGGACGACCAAATCTGATGGCTGCTGCTGCGTCCCAGCGGCTGATACAAATCGCCCGACAACAATTCCGTTACCGAGCCGAGATCCTGCGCCCAGGTGAGACCCGCATTTTGCATCAGGTGCGCGTAACCGGCCAGGGTTCTTCCGGCGCGATATTCGGCGAGAGAAACCCAGCCCGTAAACAGCGGCCAGATGGAGCCTTGGTGATAACTGATGGGATCGTAAAACGGCGTGCGCCCGCTGATGTCGCGCGTACCCCAATCGGCGGAGAATTCAGGCGACGCCCAGCGCGAGAGCATTTGATCCGAGTGGGGAAGTGTGAGGCGCCCGGTCCACCAGGCTACGGCTGGATAAATAGTGGCCGTGCGATCCAGGCTGCCGTCCGCGTTGCGGCTGAAAGCGTAAAACTGCGCAGCGGGATCGTAATATTCAGGCTCCAGCTTGGCACGAATCTCCTCGGCTTTTTTATGCGCATCAGCCGAAGTGCCCGCGTCATTCATCAGAGCGGCCAGCCGAGACATAGCGTCGGCGGATTGCTGATCGAGCGCAGCCAGATAAATCTCCTGGTGCGGCATGCCCTGGGGCCAGCTCTCCACCCAACCGGTGCCTTCGGTGTTCTCATAAATGCCGTCGCCGTCGGAATCGTGCGCGCGGGTGAATGCGTAAGCGCGCCGCACTGCATCCCAGTGATTGCGGAGGAAGGCGACATCGCCACTGGTGTTGACATAATCCTCCATGGCCATCACGAACAGCGGGGTTGAATCGGCCGAGGCGTAGAAATATGGCGTGGATTTCCAATCCACCAAGTCGGCGCTCTGCGCAAATTCATGCATCATCTTTCCGTCCGCCCGCTGACGCCGGATCAAAAATTCGAGCGCGGTCCTGGTCAATGCAAAATCACCGTAACTATTGATGGCGTACGAGGTCCACAGCGAGTCACGGCCAAAAAACCAGCCGTACCCGGGCCGCGCGGAATCGCCGGATTCGTAATAGCCGGCCACCAGACCGGTTTCGTCGTGAAATTTAACTTTTCCTTGATCGATCGAGATCGCAGCCCAACGCAACGCGCGATCGAACTCGGGGTCGGGAGTTTCACTGCTCAGGCGCGTTTCGAAAAAGTGCGCGTAGTAGTCGCGCGTCTTCCGGTACAGTTCGGGGATGGAGTTGTTGAGCGCGGAGAGCCGCTGCAGATTCGATTTCTGATCGCCCAGCGCGAATATCAGCGGAAAGAAGAAACCCTTATCGGTCTTTGGATCAAAGGCCAGCTTGAGTTCGGTGGAATAGGTCCGCGGCCGTTCCTGATACGGCGGTAAAATGCCGGGTTCCGATCGCGGCATGGCGATGGCCGCGGAGAAATTGGGGTTATCGGTGTGAAAGACGTAGTACCCGCCGTTTGCCACCCATTCTGCGTTGGGCGTCCCGAAGTTGGGGGCCGGCCACGCGCGCAACATTTCCGGTTTGAATCGAAACGTCAGGCGCAAGGGCCGGATGGAATCGATCTCAAACAGCGCCACCGGCCCTGCGTCGCGCGAAGCGAACATGTGCTGCTTCAGCGTGAACGCGGCATGCGAATAAGTGATGGTAGTCAGCGCGGGCGCAACCTGGATTACGGCCGCGTGCGCGGAGACGTCGATCGGCACCGGATAGTCGGCCAATTCCGCCGTAATGCTGAGGCCGCTCAGAATTTTGACAGGATAAATCCAGGCCTCGAACGTCCCACCTTGTTCGCCGAAGATCGCCCCATGTTCTCCGGCAACGGTGAATGGCTTGGAAGGTTCCACGGCGCGCGTGATAGTAAGTGGATCAGCGCCGAGCGTGAATCGCGGGATTGGCCGCAGCGCCGGCTGTGCCGAGGCAGCCAAGGCTGTGATCAGGATAAGAGCCAGTCGCAACAAGATTGAGTATGGCGCAAAGCCGCAGGTGGCTGCTACTCAGCAGTTGCCTATGATGCTTTCGCGAAAGCCTTGGGTTGGAACTTGTAGAAGTAGGCGCCGGCGATGTAGGCGCTATTAGTGGACTGGCGCAACATTCGATACCCAACACTCGGGATGCATGGAAGCACTCCTTCTTGAATCGCCAAAGGCACCGTCTCCCTCACGGTCGCGGTTCGGCTCCGTTACCGAACCGCGAGCGTAAGCGGCCGGTGCCGTCACAGACTCCCAACATTGCTCAAGCCATTGCCCAAAGCGCGCGTGGCAAATTCGGTGAACCGGAGTATCGCGTCCGCGGATTCCAGCGGCAGACGCTTCGCTATGGCCAGCTTGGCAATGCCGTGGACTAACGACCACGCTACCAGCGCCAACGGCTGCGGATCTCCCGGCGGCATTTTCCGCGCCTTCTGGACGGCGACGATGTTATCCAGCAGCACCTGAAAAGCTCGCCGGCCCGAAGCAGCGTACTCCGGATAGGCACTCAGATCCTGGCCGTAATCGAACATCGCCGAAAAATGTTCCGGCCATCCGAGCGCAAAACGTACATACCCCAGGCCGCTCCACTCCAGCGTTTGTAACGCAGTTCGGGCGTTGGCCGCGGCCGCGATCATCGAATCGGCCAATTTCTCAAAACCATCGCCAGCTACCGCGGCCAGCAGTTCGTCTTTGTCCCGGAAGTGCCGGTAGGGCGCATTGTGCGAAACCTTGGCTTGGCGGGCTACCTCGCGCAAGGTGAAGCCGCGCGGCCCCCGCTTGGCCAGCACTTTCACCGCGGCGCGGACCAGCGTTTGTTTCAGGTGGCCGTGATGATAGGGCCGCTCGCGCTGCATTTGCTTCAGGATAGCGCAAGATGTTGACAAGCGCAACATCGCTACGTTACAATGTGGCTGATGTCAACATTGGAGGCTTCCCATGCCGAATAAACCCGTAGGCGTTTCCTACAAACAGGTCTCGATCGACGAGTGCTGGGACGCCATTGTAATCGGCTCCGGCATAGGCGGATTGACCGCCGCCGCGCTATTAGCCAAACATGCTGGGAAGCGCGTCCTGGTTCTGGAACGGCACTACACCGCCGGTGGATTCACTCACGCGTTTCATCGGCCCGGGTACGAATGGGACGTCGGTGTTCACTACATCGGCCAGGTACAAGATCCGGCTTCGCCGCTGCGCGCGGCGTTCGATCATCTCAGCGAAGGCCGCTTGGCCTGGAATCCCATGGCCGATGTTTACGACCAGATTCGCATCGCGGACCGGGTGTATGAATTTCCGAGCGGCGTGGGTCGTTTTCGCGAGAGCCTGCTCCAAGCGTTCCCCTCCGAAGGTGCGGCCATCGATGGTTGTCTCGCCGCGGTCTTGGCCTGCGTAAAAACGACGAACACGTATTTTGCCGAAAAAGCGATTCCGCGAATAGCCGCCCGGTTGGCAGGCGCCTGGATGCGCGCTCCATTTTTGCGCTGGGCCAACTCCACCACGGCGGAGGTGCTGGCGGGGATCACCACGAATCGCGAACTGACCGGCCTACTGACGGCGCAATGGGGCGACTACGGCCTGCCTCCCGCCGAGAGCAGCTTCGCCGTGCACGCCACCATCGCCGCGCATTATTTCGATGGCGCCAGTTATCCGGTGGGAGGCGCAACGCAAATAGCCGCGTCTATCGCACCGGTGATTGAGCGAGCCGGCGGCAAGGTCGTCGTCAGCGCCGAGGTGGACAAAATCATGCTGGACCGTTCCGGCCGCGCCAGCGGTGTACGCATGGCGGACGGGCGCGAATTCCTGGCACCCATTGTGGTAAGCGACGCCGGAGCGCTGAACACATTCGGCAAATTGCTCCCTCCGGACACGCCCGGATGCGCCGGCATCGCGAGCGACATTCGTGCCGTCGGTCATTCCATGTCCTACTTGAGCCTGTATGCCGGTCTTAACCGAAGCGCCGCCGATCTGGGCTTTACCGGAACGAATATTTGGGCCTACCCGACGCCGGATCATGATGCGAACCTGGCGCGCTACGTTACTGACCCGGCGGCACCGTTTCCGCTACTCTTCATTTCTTTTCCCTCAGCCAAAGACCCAGACTTCGAGGTCCGGCATCCGGGCCACGCTACCGTCGAAGTGATTACGCTGGCGCCTTACCGGTGGTTCTCCGAATGGGAGAGCACACGTTGGAAGCATCGCGGTTCCCGGTACGACGAAATCAAGCAGTCCTTCACCGCACGGCTCCGGGAGCAAATGGAAAAGCATGTACCGGCTACGCGCGGCCACATCGAGCACGTCGAAATCTCCACACCGTTGACCACGCGTCATTTCGCCAACTACCAAGCCGGAGAAGCTTACGGATTGAACGCGACGCCGGCGCGGTTCCGGTTGCGATGCTTGTGCGCCCAGACACCGGTACGGAATCTGTTTCTTGCCGGGCAGGATGTTGCGACGTTGGGCGTCACCGGAGCGCTCTTTGGCGGAGCCATAGCGGCATCGGCCATCCTGCGCCGCAATCTGGTGGGCGCCATTACCCGTCCGGTTGCTACACGGGCTGCGTGAAAAGGCGGGTTAACAACCTGCGATCCCGCTGGGAAAGTGGATGCCGCGCCCGAAGGCGGGGTGGAAATCGATCCGAAATTTTCCGGGCACGATCAGGTAGCGGCGCTCCACATGCGGATACGGCGCGTAAGGGCACAAGCATGCAGGGGCAACCTGCGGAGGAGCCGGGGCTTACTGGGAACACCCCGGCAGGGCATGGCCCTGCCCCACAAGCCCCCAAAGTTTCGGGTAGTGGTGAAACCCACTACCAAGTTTCGGCATTGGGCCATCCTGCCCTGGCGGCTACTGCGACTGCGCCGAATCCCGCGCTTTCAAGAATGAATCCACGTTGCTTTTGTCAATCAACGTAGCACCCGTGTCCACAAAAGTCGGGATGGGGGAAAAAGAATCCTGCGCCCAGTTGTTGTCCAGCGGCGTGAGCTTGTTGTGGAACATATCGTCTACCATCTTCAGGCCGTAGTAAGCCATGGTGTACGATTTCTGGCCGATGGTCGCTGAAATGCGGCCTTTCTGAATGTAGTCCAGCGTCCGCGGATCGGTGTCCATGGCCACTACCACTTTGTCGGTTTTGTTGCGCTCCAGCACGTCGGCGACTTCGGGACACGCCACGGCTTCCAGGCATGCGAAAGCATCCACCTTAGCCGCGCCGCTTTTCAGGATCTCCATGGTCTTGTCAAAAGCGATGCGTGGATCGCCCTTGATGTCCACCACCTCGGTGATCTTGACCTGTGGATGGTTGGCCAGCGCGTCCTGGTATCCGCGCAGACGTTCTTTCAGGTTGGCCTGCTGCGGCATACTGAACACCACTACGTTGCCCTTGCCCTTGAGCTGCTTCGCCAATTGCTCGCCGCCCATCTGGCCGGCCTTGAAGTTATCGGTCCCGATGAATAGCAGCCGTTTACTGGAAGGCGCATCGGAATCGACGGTGATCACGGGGATGCCTTGTCCGATGGCCTGGTCGATGTCGGCCTTCATCAATTCGGGATCGGCGGCTGAAATTAGAATCCCCGACGGCTTCGTAGCTACCGCTTTGCGAAAAGCTTCCTGTTCCGCTTTCGGGTCGAAATTATCGGGTCCCGCGAATTCGGTCCTCACATGCATCTGGATAGCGCCTTTCGCCATTCCGGCTGAGGCGGCCTTCCAGTACGGCAGTTGGATGTTAGTAGCGATGAAGTAGAACTTCTCGTCGGCGCTGTGTTGAGATCCTCCGCAGCCAAGGATGGGGATCATGAGCGCGCAGGGAGCCAGAATTTTGAGCAATCCGGTAGATCGAGGCAAGCAGCCCTCCTAAATTTCTGATGACGATAGGGATTGTATCCCGCCTGGATGTTCCACGCAACCGATGCGATACTCCAACTATGGGGGACGCTGTCCTTCAGGACGTCCGCTACACCATTCGCGCTCTGCGCTCCGCGCCCGGTTTCGCCGCCGTGGCAGTTTTGTCGCTGGCCCTCGGAATCGGCGCAAACACCGCGATCTTCAGCCTGATAGACGCGGTGATCCTGAAATCTCTGCCGGTGCGGCATCCCGAGGAATTGGTCCAGGTGATGATGGGACGAGAGAGTTACGTGGGCTTCAGCAACCCTACCTGGGAACATCTTCGCGATCGCCAGGATGTCTTCTCCGAAATCTTCGCCTATAGTCGCTGGGGTTTCAATCTGGCTACCGGTGGGGAGGCGCGTTCGGTTGACGGCGTGTATGCTTCGGGCCGGTTTTTCGATACGTTGGGGATTCACGCGCGACTCGGCCGAACACTAACGCCAGCCGACGACACACCAGGCTGCGCTGGAAGCGCGGTCTTGACCTATGGCTTCTGGCAGAGCGAATATGGCGGCCGCACCGACATCCTGGGCAAGGCCATTTCTATCGACCGGCATCCCATCCAGATTGTGGGTATCACCGAACCCGGATTTAGCGGAACTGAAGTAGGCGCCTCAGCCGACGTGATGGTGCCGCTCTGCGCGATAGCGCATATAGGCAGTGGCTACCCACACATGCTGGATACCAACTACTATCCTGTCGGCTGGCTGCAAGTCATCGGCCGCTTGAAGCACGGCGTCTCGCGGAGCCAGGCTACGGCACGCTTGAAAATACTGGCGCCGCAAATTTATAGAGCGGCTTTCGAGCAGCGCGGACTGGAAATGGAAAATGGCCGCCAGCTAGGGCCCCAGGAGCGGGATGAATATTTGAGCCGGACCTTCGATACGTACCCAGCCGCCAACGGAATCTCGTGGCTCCGCAGAGAATATCGTTTGGCACTGATCGCTCTGATGAGCATGGTTGGCGTGGTGCTGCTGATCGCCTGCGCCAACGTGGCGAACCTACTGCTTGCGCGCGGCGCGGCGAGACAGCGCGAGATTGCCATTAGGATGGCGCTCGGCGGTGGGCGTGGCCGCTTGATTCGGCAGTTACTCACCGAAAGTTTGTTGCTGTCGGGTATCGGCGCGGCACTCGGCATTCTGCTCGCCGAATGGGGCGCGCGCCTGCTGGTCCGGTTTCTGGATGTTTCTCTGGATCTCACTTTGGATATCCGGGTCCTGGCATTTACCGCGAGCGTCGCCGTCCTCACGGGCCTTGCGTTCGGTATTGCGCCGGCCTGGCGAGCAACTCGCGTGGATCCTCAATCCACGCTCAAGGCCAACGCGCGCGG
>DASYNU010000024.1:0-11493 GCA_036008345.1 Bryobacteraceae bacterium | reverse complement strand
AAGCTTCAGCCCGAATCGGAAGCAGTCCGCTATCGCGTAAGGCCGGTGTGCGGAGGAATCGGCTTCGAGTCGGGCGCCATCGTTTTCGTGCGCAGTTTCGACCACAGAAGCGCGACATCCGAGGCGACACGCCTCGGCTACCTCATGGCCCATGAACTGGGACACATGTTGCTGGGCCCGAGCGCCCACGCCATCGTCGGAATTATGCGCGGGACCCTTGTTGTCTGAAGACTGGGAGAAAGCTGCCCAAGGGACTCTCGGTTTCACCCACAGCCAGAACCAACAGATCCGAACGTGGATCGACCAACGAAGCCGGCGCTGATTTTTCACATTGCGCAGTGCAGTTGCAAACCACCTTCACGCCGCTAAACCGGGCAGACGGTCCAGACACGGCGTTGAAGGAAGCTTGCGGAACGGCGCGTTATCCATTAATCGCCGGTAGCAAATTGTCCGATCAACCGCGCGGGCATGACGCGCCAGTACTTCGTCGAACAGATTATCTGAGAGTGGCGGGTTGAATCCGAACTTATTCGAAGCGGACTTCCCTGGGCGTTTGATAAGTGCGAATGGGATTTCGCACCAGGAACCTGCCCAAAGGACGTAAGGACCTCGGTCGCCAATTGCGATGCCCGCCTTTCACTCAAGGTTTCAGGGGCGCACTCTTCCTTGACGCTGGGAGGCGCCAGTGGGAGAATGAGTACGCTTTTTCGCTGCCTGGAGGAGTCGCCCATGACAGTAAAGCGATTTGTTCTCTTTGCCTTCACTTCCGTGGTGGGATTGTTAGTCGTCCACTCTGGTCTCGAGGCGCAGTCTGCAAACACATCCTCGCCGTCATCTCAACCTGTCGCGCCAATTCGGACGGTAACCGACGACTATTACGGGACCAGGGTCGTGGACCCTTACCGCTACATGGAGAATCTCAAAGACCCAGAAGTGCAGGCGTGGATGAAGGCGCAGAACGACTACACGCAGGCCGTCCTTACGAGAATCCCCGGTCGCGAGAAACTTCTGGCCCGCATCAGTGAACTCAATCAGTCCGCTCCGGCGCAGGTCTCAGAGGTACATCGGTTGCCCGGCGATCTTTACTTCTACAAGAAACTTCTTGTGTCGGAGGATACTTGGAAACTTTACATACGGCGAGGGCTCGACGGGAACGAGAAGTTGGTGGCTGACCCCGAACGCATGACTCTCCTCCAAGGGGCGAATCAGAAAAAGGGAAAGAATGCAATCCAATACTTCGCGCCGTCGCCGGACGGGAAGTTTATCGCCGTAGGCATTGCCCCAGGTTCGTCAGAAACGGACGTGGAACTCCACGTGATTGACGTGGCTACGAGCCGCGAAACGGCCGATGTTATTGTCGGCGGCCCTTGTGTAGACGGCTTGCCGCCGAACTGGCTGCCGGACAATCATGCGTTCGTCTATGGCAGGCTTCAGAAGCTGGCCCCTGATACTCCGGCAACGGAAGTATGGAAGAAATACAAAACCTATTTGCATGTTCTGGGAACCGATCCCGAGAAAGACCCTCCAGTATTTGGTTATGGGGTGGCGTCATCCGTTGTTGTAGATCCGAGTCTCATCGCGACCGTTCAGACACCACCGGGCTCGCGGTTCGCGTTGGGCATGCTGAACACGACCGTCTCCCCCAACAGCGCCTTCTATATTGCGCCGATCGAGGCCATTTACAAATCGAACCCGGAGTGGCACAAAGTGGCGGATTTGTCCGAAGGAGTGAAGAGCATTGCATTACACGGTGATGATCTCTACCTACTCACCTACAAAGATGCGCCGCGCTATAAAATCCTCCGCACCGACGCCCGAAAGCCCGACTTCACCTCAGCGAAAATGATCGTTCCGCCAGGGGAATCCGTGATCACCAGCATGAGTGCCGCGCAGGATGCGCTGTACGTTCGCCTTATGGACGGCGGCATCAGCCGCATGCTGCGTATCGCTTACGGTGCCAAGCCTCAGGTGGAACGATTGGTCCTCCCATTTGAGGGTTCCAGCGATTTGGCCGACTCCGATCCCCGAGTGGAGGGCACCCTGTTCAGCATGACCTCGTGGATCAAAGCACCGACAGTCTATGCCTATGATCCCAGGACGAAGCACATAACCAACACAAGACTTCAACCCGCCGGCCCCTACGATAACCCAAATGTCGAGTTGATGGAGGTCAAAGCCCGAAGTTACGACGGTGCGCAGGTGCCGCTTTCCATCATTCGCCCGAAAGGGCTCAAGCTGGACGGCTCCAATCCAACCTGGCTCCTTGGCTATGGCGCGTACGGTAATTCGATCGACGCTGTCTTCGAGCCGTGGCTACTCGCTTGGCATGAAAAAGGTGGGGTGTTTGCGATCTGCCATGTGCGCGGCGGTGGAGAGTATGGTGAGGAGTGGCACTTAGCGGGGAAGGGCCCGACCAAGCTCAACACGTGGCGTGACTTCATCGCATGCGCGGAGTTATTGATCGACCAGAAGTATACCTCCTCAGCGCACCTAGCGGGCTGGGGCAGTAGTGCAGGCGGAATTCTGATTGGCCGGGCGATCACCGAGCGACCAAGCCTCTTCGCCGCTGTTGTCGACCAGGTTGGGATATCCGACCTACTGCGCAGTGAGACTTCGGCGAACGGCGAGACCAATATTCCCGAGTTCGGCAGTACGAAGACTGAAGAAGGCTTCAAGGCGCTCTATGCCATGAGCCCTTATGAACATGTGAAAGACAAAACCTCCTATCCAGCCGTTCTGCTCGAAACCGGCATCAATGACGCGGTTATTGATCCGTGGCACCTGGCAAAAATGGCGGCGCGGTTGCAAGCCTCAACGATCAGCGGCAAGCCGGTCCTGCTGCGCATCGACTATGCGGCCGGTCACACCATTACCACTAAGACGCGTTTTAGCGAGACGATGGCAGACACATGGAGCTTCCTGCTGTGGCAACTCGGCGCGCCGGAATTTCAGCCGCGGTAGCGTGGCGTTTGTGACGATGCGGTTGCGCGCAGGCGACAGCCCCGAACGGAATCGTTCGACTTTAGCGGGGTCACGCCCGATCATAGGACACGTTCCGGCCGTAACCGATAGCTGGCGAGAACAGCCCTTCCATCCAGCAAACGCGGTAGAAACGCGCCGATCTTGAAGGGCGGTCTGCTGTTCCGGGCGGATCGCCGGTCACTCTTCCAGAGGTCGGATTTGCTTGCTGCGGAGGCCGGATCTAGGCAGCAATGGATGAGTGGCGCATGATTCGCTCCGAGCCGCGGCGCCCACAGGCCGGCGAGCCTGCGCACCAGGTAGTGGAATGGATTACTCCCGGTCAAACACCAGGATGTTTTTGGGCTCGCTTTCACCCGCCGGGCGTACGCTCATCGTCAAGGTTTTTAGATCTGTAGAAACCTCGTACTGGATGGTTTGAGCTTTGTTTATCAGCTCCACACTGTGCTGGTTCACGCGGCGGCCCGAAAATGTAGAGCCAGGCGGTGCGTCCGGACCGGCGCTTGCAGCATCGCTTCCACCCAACTTGACCTTCAGGGCCAACCCCAGACCGGGACTGCTAAATGATAGGCCGTCGCTCCCATATGTCTGGATCTCGAGCCCGATCTCCGAGTCCACCTTTCCGCTCCTGCTCACCCAATCGCCCCCAAACCCCGAGCCGCCGGTACCGGTGCGCTCGTACACGTACATCAGGTGAGACGCCTTTCCATCGTCCCCGAAATAGGTGAAATCGTCGTGCAGCGTGTTACCGTCCTTCGAGAGCGTCCAGATTGCCCTGATCTGCACTTTGCCGTCTTTCTTGCGCACGCCTCTCCACTCGTTCGGACTTACGACGGTGGTGGACATGGTCGTCCCGGAATTCGCCTGCTGGTCGGTTCCATCCGCGACTATCGTTTCCGGTGAGCCGCCGCCGAAGTCGAACGAATACTTGTTCCCTCCCAGGCTCGTGACCTTCATCTCATCCGTCAGCACACTCTTGGCCGGGTTCACCTTCCATTTGCCTAAGAAGGGATCGTCAACTGCCCATAAGGTGCCCGTCGCCAGACAAACAATCGCGAGCGACGGAGAACTGTGCGGTAGTATTCGCATGCCTGAATCCTAACCGCAGCCGCCGGCCCTGTCCTGCGACATGTTGTGGAACGGACAAGCGTGTTGCCAAGCGGCCTTCTTGTACGTCGGCTCGACAACGAAAGGCGCATAGAGTACTGCTTTATCTAAGGGAGCGGCATCGCCATAGTTGTCGGGGGGCGGCTTACGTTTTCCGGCCATCGCCTCCCGGCACTTGGTTGTAACGCGCTCGCGGAACTTGGCCGGATACGGCGTTCGAAGTGATCACGGCGGAGGCTTCCTCGACTCGGAACCAACGACGCGGCCAGCTCGATTCGCACGAGCCGGAGCATGATGGCAAGGCCATGCCTCAGCCGTCTACTCCCGAGGACCTTCCTTAACGCTCTTAAGCGGTAACTCGGCGAACCACGGTTGGGGCTGGTTGAGGCTTCGCGGGCATCCCAGCCGCAAGCTCGCAAACCAGTGCGACTGCGGCCAATGCCGCTCCAGCGTAGAACGCGGCCTGGTAGTTGTGATACTTGTCGTATAGCACGCCGCCGATGCGCGGACCGATGATTCCCGCCACGCCCCACGCTGTGAACAGTAAGCCGTAATTGATTCCTGCATTCCGCGTGCCCCAGAAATCGGATGCGGCCGCTCCATTCACCGAGAGCTGCGTGCCATAGCACCAGTACACAACGAAAACCAGGAAATACAAGAGGACGACGTTCGCGCCGGCAGCGTACAGCAGCGGCATGGCGACCATCGAGATGCCAATCATGACGCGCAGAACGTTAATGCGGCCCAGCTTATCCGACATCCAAGCAGAGAGAACCCGGCCTGAAGCATTTCCAAAGGCGCCCACCACCAGCGTCATGGTGGCGAGAGACGTTGCGGCAATACCCGCGCTGGCGGCAAATGGCACCAGTTGACTTATCACCATCAAGCCGGCCGAGCAGCCGAGGGCATAAGCTACCCACATGAAATAAAACGTGGGCGTCCGAAGCACCTCAGCCGGGCTCAAATCGCGCGCAGGTCCGCTGCTGCTGCCGGCCATTGGTGTCCAGCCAGCCGGCTTGTAACCCGGCGGGGGATTCTTCAACAGAAACGCTCCCACGAGCGTCATGACCAAGAAAATCGCGCCCAAAATCCTGAACGTCGTTGGAAGACCGTAAGTGGGTATCAGTTTCAATTGCGATAGTGGCCCAAAAATGGCCGAGCCCGCGCCGTACCCACCCACCGCGAGACCCACCGCCAAACCCCGTTTGTCTGGGAACCACTTCGCCATTATCGGGATCGGTGTCGCATAGCCAAAGCCGTTACCCAGGCCGATCATCCCGAAGCAGACCCACAAATACGGGAGGTTGGTGGTATACGAGCACAGGAAAAAACCCAGGCTCGCCACGACGCTACCAGTCAGCGAACAGAATAGAGGCCCGATTCTGTCCTGGATCCGCCCGGCTACGACAAAGCCGAGCGCGAGCATCACGACAGCTATGGTAAACACCATGGATGTGTCGGCGCGTTTCCATCCAAATTGCTTCTCCAGCGGAGCCACAAACACGCTCCAGGCGTACAGAGTGCCAAGCGCCAGGTTCATGGATACTCCGCCCAACACTCGCCACCATCGGCTGATTCCGTGTCCAGCGGCCAGCGGATCCTCGATTGCCATAGGCCGTCTTCCTTTCACTAGTTGAACGTCATCACAGTATATACACACGGATGTGAAATCGCCATCGCGCCACACGCAAGAAAGCTACTGCTGGGAGGCGTTGCGGAGTTCGCGCGCCAGTTCTTCGACGCGCCACGGCGGCACGGACGATCCGTTTTTGACCGATTCAACTGCGAGCGAAAGTGCGCGCGCCGCGGCCTGAGAATCTTTCTGCGTCAGATGGCCGGCAGCCAGCTGTTCCTGGATATTAGCAAAGAGCACCACCGTTTCGCGGTCGGTGGATTGGATGTGCGCCGGCAGCACTACCATGGATTGCGCCGTTCGAAGGTGGGCCATGCCGCTGGCGAGCTGTCCAGAGGAAATCTCGACCGCACCCAAGCGGAAATTCACTGAAGCCAGATCCTGACGGGCTTCGCGGCTGTCGGGATCGGCGCGCGAAACCGGTTCCATACGTACTAGAGCTTCACTGAGCGCTTGCAGCGCGGTTTCTTCGCTGCGATACAAGTGCCAGCACCAGCCGAGATCCACCAACGCGTCGGCCACGTCCCGCTCATTCTTGGGACTGGGCCTGGATGCGAGATTTTTCCGTGCGGCGGCTTCGTACCGCTCGAAGTAGGACAATGCCGTGCGATAGTATTGCCGGTCACCAGTGAAATCTCCCAGCAGTTCCGAGGCATAACCGGCGTATTCGCTGTACATGCCCGCCAGGTTACTGCCTGGGTCACGCGCGTCCATCTGCTCAGCCAGCGAGACCGTCTGCTGGAATTGGGAAAGCGCTTGCTTCACGCCCGGGACGCTGCGATCGACATCGGCGGCTCGCAACATCGCGTGTCCCAATAGGACGTTCGCGCGTAAATAGAGCGTCGCGGGCGAGCGCCCGGCAACTTCTTGTTGGACTCCCGATTCCCACAGAGAGCGTGCGGGCTGGATGACGGCCTCGAGCGTCTTTACAGCTTCCGCATACTGACCGGCGCGAACTTGAATCTGTGCGATTCCCAACCGGGCACGCACCACGGTTCCTACCGCCGGCGAGCTCGCACTGCCTAACGACAAGGCCAGCCGCTCCGCTTTGCGGTAGCTTTCGAGCGCGCCAGCGGTGTCCCCCAGGCTGATAGTGAACGGCTCTCCCTGAATATCGGCGAACTGGATATAGGCTTCGGCCAGCGCCTGACGGATCTTACGGTCTTCCGGTTGCTCGGCTAACAACTGGTCGAGATTTTTCCGGGTGCGATCTACAATGAGCAGGCGAGCTTTGCTGGAGCCGGCCAAAGTAGCCACCTCGCGATAGATTTCGGTCAAGTAAGACTGATCCAATTCCCGGAGCTGCGCCAAGCGCCGCTGCTCACCGGCGCGCCGCTCAATGCCGTATGCGGCGGCTATTGCAATGATGGCCAGCATGGCTGCGGCAAACACGACGCGCCAACGGTTCCGGGCTACGAATCGGCGCGTGCGATATGCCAGCGTGAGAGACCGGGCGGTGACCGGGCGCCCGCAAAGGTAGGCGCGCAAATCGTCCTCCAGATTGCGCACGCTGCGATAGCGCTGGGCAGGGTCCGGATGGAGACACTTCAGCAGGATGGCCGCGAGATCGCTACGCAGCATGCGTGCGAGATGTTCCCTGGTAATGGATCTTCGGGCCGCTATTTCCTCGGTGACCGCGGCGTGCGGCAGACTGGCGCTGGAATCGCCCACCGCACGGCGCAGCTCGCTGACCAGCGAATTGGGATCGCCGAACGGCCACGAACCCGCCACCAGTTCGTAGGCCACCACACCCAGCGAGAAAATGTCGCTTGCGATGGTGATCCGTTCGCCGCGAAGCTGCTCCGGGCTGGCGTAGCGCGGCGTCATCATTCTCGCGCCGGTGGCGGCCTTGTCAGGGTGTTCCGCCATCAGAGATGCCGTGCCGAAATCCAGCAGTTTGACGGCGCCCTCCGAAGTCACCAATATGTTGCCAGGCTTGAGGTCGCGGTGCAAAACCAGATTGCGATGCGCGAAATCCACAGCTTCGCACACCTGCAGAAATAACCGGATACGCGCTTGGATGGTGAGCTTGGCATGATCGCAATAACGATCCAGCAACTGACCCTCGACATATTCCATCACCAGGTAGGGGTCGCCCGCGGCGGAGACGCCTCCATCCAGGAGTCTGGTGATGTTGGGATGGGTGAGGTTGGCCAGCAACTGGCGCTCAACGCGTAAGCGCTGGGCGAATTCTTCTCCAGCCAGGTGCGCTGCCAGAACCTTGAGCGCGACAGTTTGTTCGAATTGTCCATCCACGCGGCGCGCCAGGTAAACGGCGCTCATGCCGCCGCGGCCCAGCAAACTCTCGGTCCGGTAAGGGCCCAAGCGTTCCGAGATCCGCTCTGGCGGGGATGGCGGAGGGTCGGCGGCTTGCTGAAGTGCGCAGAGGTCCTGATGTGCGCGCTCGGCGGTGAGCAGCGATTTCACTTCATCGCGAGTGGCGCGATCGTAGGCGGATTGTGCCTCCACCCAAGCAGCGCGCGTGGACATTGGTTGCTCGAGGGCCGCCTGAAACAGTTCCGCGGCGCGGTCCCAATTCAATTTATGGGACGGCATCATCCCCGGATTGCGTCTGGCGCGGCTTCGCCGGGTCGAAGTTCGCGGCAGAGCCAGGCGCGTGCCATGGTCAGGCTCCGGTCGACAGTTGGCTTAGAAACATTAAGGATGCCGGCGGCTTCGTCAGCCGTGCATCCGAGATATATGCGCAACTCCACGATGTGCGCGGCGCGGGCGTCAATTTCGGCGAGCTTGGAAAGTGCGCGGTCCAGATCCAGAGTGTCGGAGGGGCGCACGCCCAGCCACGGAATGTCGTCCGTGAGCGGGAGTTGGAGATGGGCCTGGCGCTTTTCCGCCTCACGGCGGCGGGCGTGATCGGTGAGTATCCAGCGCATGGTGCGCGCGCAGAAGCTGTAGAAATGCTCGCGGCTTTTGAGATCCGGTGAAGTAGCACTGGCCAGCCGGACGTAAAGCTCGCCGACCAGCGCCGTGGGTTGTAAGGTGTGGCTAGGCCGCTGCCGGCGCATGAAGGATTGCGCCACTTCCAGCAGCCGGCCATAAACCAGGGGAAGCAGTTCGCGCAGAGCTTCATTGCTTCCGCCGCGCCAATCCGCCAGGAGTTCGGTGATCGGCAAGCCTTCAGCATCCGGGTTGCCGGTGGCCATGTCTCGATCCCCCTTAAACGATAGGAACACATTGTAGCAGGGGGTGTACGTGGCTCGTTTCTCGTTTCTCGTTTCTCGTTCGGGAGGAACGGTGTGGCGTTGGAGGCTGAGGCTGGCCATGGGGAAATCGGTCCCTACCTCGGCCGCGGTGCGATCAAAATTGCGGCCGCCGGGCTGCGATGCCGATGGCAAACATCGCTGCCAGCAGCAGTGCGCCGCTAGAGGGCTCGGGAACTGCGGTCTGCGATTGAGTGAATAGCACCCCGGAGGCGGAAGTAAAGGTTACATCGGAAGGTAGACTCAACGACAAAGCGCTGGTGTGGGAAAAATCGCATACCGCTCCATTCTGGCAGTCCGCCTGGAGGGCGGCGAACAGCACACTAGCTTCTCCGTTGGTCACAGAAAAGGTTCCCGTGAAATCGAAACCCGTAGCAGTCTGATTGGTGAAGGTGGGATTGCCGAAGCCAAAGTTCTGCGAGCCGCAAAGTCCAAAACCGCTGCCGGAAACGCCGCCCGCGGAGTCCCAGCAAGCGCTGCCTCCGCCTAGACTGAATTGATCCATTAGGGTGTAGCCGAATGTGTTGAGCCCTTCGGAGGCAATCGTGCCATCCAGATGAGCGTGGATGGTGACGATAGCCGACGGGGCGCCGTCCGTGATGGTGAAGTGGAGGGTGTCGTCAAAGATTGCTTCCGGCGTACTTCTACCGCCAGTTCCCACACAGGTGCCGCCACACGATCCGGTGCTGCCCTGTGTATCGGCGTAAAGACTCAACGTTCCTTTGTCCAAACTGGCCGTGCTGGTTGAAATCGCTGTGCCCCCAAACGGCATGAGCTGATCTACTGTAAGGGTTGCTGTGGTGAGGCCGGGTGCGAGCGACGTAGGACTGACGCTACCCCCGGTTGCGAGGCTGTTATTGAAACCGGGAGCACAGCCGGTGCCGGCGGAAGTGTTATATGTGGCATTCGAGACATTAGCCCCACCGGAGGCCGCCTCGGAATCGCATATTCCGAAGGTATCCGCGCGTGCCTGGGTCGCTAAGCTGGCCAACAGGAGCGCGGCCAGGCAGATGCCGCTCCACGGAAGTTTCAAGATCTTGCTGATAAAGATTTTACTCATATGCTTGTTCCTCCGATCGAAATCCGAGAACCTACGACGAGGTCCTATGGTGAGTTACGTAGGTTTCAGAGGAAATGAATCAGGCACCGTCTCCCTCAGAGCCCGTGAAGAAATCGGCAACGGCACCGACTCCCTCACGGTCGCGGTTCGGTAACGCACGTTTCCGAGCCGCGAGCGTGAGCGACCGGTGCGTTGGTTCGGTAACATGCTAAATACAATGACCAGCGTGAAAATTTCACTCGGCGATCTTGCTAACCGGCTCGGATCGGAACTAAAAGGCGACGGCGCGATCGTAATCACTGGAGTAGCGGGTATGGAGCAGGCTGGTCCCAGCGAGCTTACCTTCCTGGCCAACCCAAAATACGCACCGAAGGTGAAGCATTGCCGCGCGGCCGCGATTTTGGTCTCCGAAGCATTGCCTCAAACCTCGCCCGCCAGCCTGGTTTCCGCGAGTCCGTACCACGATTTCGCTCGCGCGCTCGCGCTGTTTTATCAGCCTCCACGGCCGCCTGCGGGCATTCATCCACAAGCGTCCGTCGCAGCCACGGCGCGAATCGGCGAGGGCGCGTCCATCGGGGCGTTCGCCGTAGTGGGTGAACACGTCTCCATCGGCCGCAATGCAGTTCTGCATCCGCATGTGGTGATTTATGAGGGCGCCCAGATTGGCGACGATTTCTACGCGCATGCGCAATCCGTGGTGCGCGAATATTGCCGCGTTGGTAACCGCGTGATTCTACAAAACGGAGTGATCGTGGGCGGCGATGGCTTTGGCTTCGCTAAAACTCGCGAGGGGACGCACTTCAAGATTGTGCAATCCGGCGTCACGGTGATTGAGGATGACGTCGAGATTCAAACGCTCTCTTCTATCGATCGCGCCACGGTGGGCGAGACGCGCGTGAAGCGCGGGGCCAAGATCGACAGCCTGGTGCAGGTGGGTCACGCGTCGGTGGTGGGAGAGGATAACATCATCTGCGCGCAAACGGGACTGGCCGGCAGCTCTATCCTGGGCAAGGATGTGCTGCTGGCTGGACAAGTGGGCATTTCGGGACACCTCACCATCCACGATCACGCCATCGTTTACGCGCAGAGCGGCATCGGCGGCGATGTGAAGGAGGGCGCGGTGATGTCGGGATCACCCGCTTTCGACAGCCGCGACTGGTTGCGCGCGATCACGGCGTTTCCGAAACTGCCCGACTTGTTGAAGACAGTGAGACAATTGGAGAAGCGGCTGGCGTTGCTTGAAGGCGCTCCGGCCTCTTCCGAATGATCGACGACCCCACCCGTAACGGCCGCCGCCCGGTGGCCTATCTCAACGAGACTTTTCTCGAGAGCCCCGACGCGCGCGGCTTGCGGATTCTATCGGAATATCTGGAGCCTCTCTCGCATTTTCGCGACGAGAAGATTCAGGACACGATTGTGTTCTTCGGCTCCGCCCGAATCACCGAGGATGGTCCGCTGGGGCGGTATTACAACGATGCACGCACTCTGGCGCGATT
>DASYNU010000023.1:0-10491 GCA_036008345.1 Bryobacteraceae bacterium | reverse complement strand
CGGACTTTACTCGTGGGCCGAACCAAAGCCCGCACGGTGTGCCCGCGCGTGAGCAACTTTCTGGCTACATGCCACCCGATGAAACCGGTCGCCCCGGTAACCAGAGTTGGCTTCACTTAATTCAAGTTCTATCGAAACGCCCAAGTCATCAGCTTGAACGTATCGCCGAGTTTCGAGTTGATACCTAAGGCCGCCGAAGGCTCGAATCCGCAATGCACCATGCAATGGTCGCACCGGGGATCGTTACCCGCTCCGTAGTTTTCCCACTGGGTTTTCGTCATCAGTTCTTCAAACGTTTGATAATGACCGTCCGTGATCAGGTAGCACGGACCTTTCCAGCCCTTCACGTTGTATGTAGGATTGCCCCAGGCCGTGCAGGGATAATCACGCTTGCCTTGCAGGAATTCGAGATAGGTGGGCGTGCTGAATAGGGGGAAACGCGCGGCCAGCTTGTCGATGGTCTTGAACTTCTCGTGGATATCGTCGCGCGTCATGAAAATCTCACGATCGTTCACGGACGAGTAGCCATAGGCCGGTGAAATGGTATGGCCATCCACCTTGAACTCGGCCAGATACTCAAACATCTCTTCGATCTCGTTCATGTCCGTCTCTTTGTAGACGGTGGTGTTGGTGCAAACCCGGAAGCCGGCCTGCTTGGCGGCTTTGATGCCTTGGATGGCTTCGCGGAAAACACCTTCACGCTCCACGGCGATGTCATGGTTCTTCTGCATGCCATCCAGGTGGACGTTGAAGAAGAACTTGTCGGCAGGTTTGAATTCTTTCAGCCGCTTCTGGATGAACATCCCATTGGTGCAGAGATAAATGGTCTTGTTCTCTTCCACCAATTTCGCGGTTAGCGGCCCGAGCTCGGGGTACAGCATCGGCTCACCACCGCAGATGGAAATAATGGGAGCGCCGCATTCGTGAACCGCATCCAGGCACTGCTGGAGCGAGAGTTTCTGCGTGATGGTGGATTCGTATTCACGGATGCGCCCGCACCCGGTGCAAGTGAGGTTGCAGGTATGCAGCGGCTCCAGCATCAGCACCAGCGGGAAGCGCTTGTTGATCATGGGATGCGGCTTGCGCGTGGCATCGGTGTGCATGTAGACAATCCGGAAGGGATTGGAGGCGTCCGGGGCGGTAAGCACCGTCTTTTGCCAGTCCGGATTCGGGCGGAACTTGTTGCGGGCGATATAGCTCGCCATGCCCGCCGTCATCGAAAGGGGAAATCGCATTTAGTCTTGTCCTCGGGTGCCAGATTTTATTCGGATGCCAGGGTTTGTTCTGAGGAAGGTATTGAGTGCAAGCAGGGGGAACGAATTCCGGTACAAGTGGTAACACAGGTAGAAAACCTGCGGGAATCCGGTCCCGGTGGCCAGTTGTTCATCCCAAGTTCCGTCGCTTTTCTGCGTGCGAATCAGATAATCCATGCCATCCATGAGACTGGTGCTGGTGGTATCACCGCCGGCGAGTAGTGCCAGGACGGCCCAGGCGGTTTGGGACGGCGTGCTGGAGGCCGCGACGTAGGTTCCTAGCTTATAGCTCTCGCAGCTTTCGCCCCATCCGCCATCGAAGTTCTGGTTGGCGCGCACCCATTCAAGGGCACGCTGGACGTAAGCTTCGCGGTCGCTGACGCCGGCGGCCTGAAGACCGCGCAAGGCGAGAAATGTGCCGTAGACGTAATTCACACCCCAGCGGCCGTACCAACTTCCGTCTTCTTCCTGCGTGCGAACCAGATATTCGATGCCGCGCCGAACGGCTGGATGCGACTGATCGAGTCCATAGGCGCACAAGGCTTCCAAAACCCGCCCGGTGATATCGGGGCAGGTAGGATCGAGCATGGCGTTGTGATCGGCGAAGGGGACGAAACTCAAAGGCCGCCAGTTGTTGTCGACATCGAACGCGGCCCAACCGCCGTCCTTGGATTGCATGTCGAGCAGCCATTGGATAGCTCGCTGCTCGCAGGCTTGCTGTTCAGAGGGGCGGGACGCACGGGAGCGGCTCAGGCCCAGCAGCACCTGGGCGGTGTCATCGATATCCGGATAAAACTCGTTGGCGAATTCGAAATACCAGCCGGAGGGTTCAGTCTTGGGCCGCTTTACCGACCAATCACCCTTGCGCCGCACCTCTTTTGTCAAAAGCCAATCTGCGCATTTCTGCAAGGCTTGCTCGGGCGGTTCGGGCGATTCGCCCAGCGCATAAGCTGCGATTCCGGAGTCCCAAACTACTGAGAAGCACGGTTGGAAGAAGAAGCGCCGGCCGTCCTCGACCATGAGACCGTCGAACTGCTTTTGGGCTTCCACGCGATCCGGATGATCGGGCGGATATCCGAGCAGATCGAGCGCCATGATGACGTACATCATGGGTGGGTAGATGGCGCCCAGGCCGTCGGTATAGCGGGTGCGTGCCAGCATCCATTGCTCGGCCTTATGAATGGCATGCCGGCGAACCGTCTTGGACCCGTGATTTTCGAGGAGCTTCAGCAGCTTGTCGATCCTCAAAAACACGTTGCGCCAAGTGAAGCTCTCGCGGCTGCGCGCGAATTCCGGATGTCCGCCCGCCAGGAACAGCTCTTTCAGGTTAAAGCCCTCCGGAACCGGGCGCCTGGGGTTCATGGAATGCACGATGGAGAGCGGGATGACGATAGCCCGCGTCCAGGAGGACATCTGGTAGATGAAACTGCCGAGCAGCATGATCTCGGGCGGAATGGATGGGCAATCCTCGCGCGGATAGAGATCGAAGAGGCTCAGGTTCACCTTTACGTAACTGTTGGCCGATTGAATGCCGCCGAGCGCCAGGATTCGTTCGCGCGCACTCGTCAGGTGCGGATCGTCATAGGGCACGCCGGCGAGTTTCAGCGAAAAGTACGCTTTGATGGTGGCGTTGAGGTCAGCCGGACCTTGCGGGTAGATATTGAAGCCGCCATCCGGTAACTGCCGGGCCAGAATAGATGATACTGCCCGGTTGATCCTAGGGCGAGTGGGAGGGCTCCAGACGCCGTTCACCGGGGCGTGCAACCAGAGCTGCAGCAGGATGTAATCGGATTCGAGCGTAGTGTCGGCAGTAAGCTCGCCCATCCAATAGCCCGGCTGGTGCTGCGTTCGCAGGAAATAGTCGACGGTGCGCTGGGCGGCTTTGGAAGTACCCGCCAGTAATGAATCAGCAACCTGAAGCTGCGGCATCATACGGGGGCGATGGTGGTCAGTTTGAGAGCGGAACGTTCCAGGTCGGAAGGCAGATGGAATCGGACGTCTTCTTCCTTGAGCTCCATCTCTTCCATAAAATCGAAGCCAAATTGCGTTTCGAGCGATTGGATCAATTCCTGCACCAGGTTTTCCGGAGCGGAAGCCCCGGCTGTAACCGCTACTGTTTGGATGCCTTCGAGCCAAGAAGGGTTCACTTCCCTGCTGTCATCCACCAGGTAGGCCGGCACGCCTTCATTCTCACAGACTTCCACGAGACGGCGGGAGTTCGAACTGTTTTGTGACCCGACCACTAGTAGTACATCCGTGAGCGGTACTACGGCTTTGACGCCTAACTGGCGATTTTCAGTTGCGTAGCAAATGTCCTGAGTTTTCGGTCCTTTGATGGCTGGGAAGCGCTGCTGGAGGCGGGCGACAATGTCTTTGGTTTCATCCAGACTCAGGGTGGTTTGAGTGAGGTAGGACATCTTCTGGGGGTCTTTCACCTCGAGCCGGTCGACATCGGCAACGGAAGAAACCAGCATGGTGGATTCGGGCGCTTCTCCTAGCGTACCAATCACTTCGTCATGACCGGCGTGTCCGATCAAAATGATTGTATAATCCTGGCGGGCAAAGCGGACCGCCTCCAGATGGACCTTAGTGACCAGAGGACAAGTGGCATCGATCACCTGTAAATGCCGCTGTTTCGCCTCCTCGCGGACGGCTGGGGAAACGCCGTGGGCGCTAAAGATAACCCGCGCACCTTCCGGCACTTCGCTTAACTCGTCGACGAAGACGGCGCCGGCCTGGCGAAGTTCATCCACAACGTGGCGGTTGTGCACGATTTCTTTTCGCACGTAAACCGGTGCCCCGTAGAGGTTTAGGACGATTTTGACAACGTCGATGGCGCGTACTACCCCGGCGCAAAATCCGCGGGGTCTCAATAGGATGATCTTCTTACCGGGACTGCCGTTTTGGACCTGACCCATTGGGATTTATTATAGCAGTCTGTAACGGATGGGCGACACTAGGGAGGGGGCTAGGGGTCGGGCGGTCGCTAACGGGTTGTAACGGGTCAGGCGGCAGGCGGGCGGGTGGCAGGAGGCAGGAGGCAGAAAGCAGGAAGCAGGAGGCAGGCTGCAGGCGGCGGAAAGCAGGAAGCAGGAGGCAGGCTGCAGGCTGCAGGCGGCGGAAACCAGAAACCAGGAACCAGAAACGCAGAAAGCAGGCTGCAGGCGGCGGAAACCAGAAGCCGGAAACCGGAAACCAGAAACCAGGAACCAGAAACCAGAAACCAGAAACCAGAAACGGTCTATTTCCCGATTCCTAGCTTCTTCATTTTGGATTGCAGCGTGGTGCGCTTCATGCCTAGCCTAGCGGCTGCGCCGTTGGGGCCGCCTACTACTCCATTCGACCGTTCCAGGATGCGGCGGATGTGGTCGCGCTCGGCTTCTTCCAGTGTCACGGGTGATGCGCTTTCGGTGGAGGCCGGGCGCAGCTCGGAGATTGGGATTTGGAGGGTTGTTCCGCGCGTCAGGATTACGGCGCGTTCAATCAGGTTTTCCAGTTCCCGCACGTTGCCTGGCCAGGGATAGCGGACCAGGGCGTCCATGGTTTCCTGCGAAATGCTTTCTACGTGTTTGTTCATACGGCGGGCGAATTTCTGAGTGAAGTAACGCACCAGCTTGGGGATGTCGTCGGCGCGCTCGCGGAGCGGCGGCACGGAAATGGGGAACACGCTCAGGCGGTAATAAAGATCGGTGCGGAACTGGCGCTCATTGATCATTTGTGCCAGGTCGCGATTGGTAGCGGCTACCAGCCGCACGTCGACCTTGATGGTGCGGGTACCTCCCAGGCGCTCGAATTCGTGCTCCTGCAGAGCGCGCAAGAGTTTCGGTTGCAATTCGAGAGGAATGTCCCCGATTTCATCTAAAAATAGCGTTCCTTTGTTGGCTAATTCGAAGCGGCCGGCCTTTTGCATGATGGCGCCGGTGAAGGCGCCTTTTTCGTGGCCGAACAACTCACTTTCGAGCAGCCCGGTGGGGATGGCCGCGCAGTTGAGCTTGACGAAGGTGCGTTCGCGGCGGCCGCTGAGATCGTGGATCGCGCGCGCGATCAGTTCCTTTCCGGTTCCGGTTTCTCCCAGGATCAGAACCGAGGCATCGGTAGGCGCTACGGTCGCCACCTGATCGAGGACGCTGCGGAACTGCGGGCTATCGCCGATAATCTCGCCAAAGTTCCGATCGGTCCGGATTTCGTCCTGCAAATACAATTTCTCTTCGGCTAACTGGTCCTTTAGTTGACCGATTTCCTGGTAGGAAGTGGCATTTTCGATGGCGATAGCGGCCTGGCCGGCCACCTGGCTCAAGAAATCGATGTCCGAATCGCTGAAGGCGTTTTCGCGCGTGCTTCCGACGTTGAGCGTGCCGAGCACATGCAGGCGCGTAATCAACGGCAGGCAACAGATGGATTTTAAACCTGCCGCAGCCAGGCGCTGGACTATCGGAGAAGAGACTCGCGCCAGGGCTTCAGCATCCAGAATGATTGGTCGCCGGGTTTCCACAGCTTCGCCGGCGGGTGTTTCGCTGATCGCGGCAGTAGCGCCTTCTTCGAGAACCCTGCCGGGTCCGTCAAACACGAGGGCGTGAACGCGGAGTTGATCGGTTCCGGGGACTCGCAAGGCAAGGCTGGAATATTCGTGCGGCACAGCGCGGCGCACGCACGCGTTGATACGGGGAAACAGATCGCGAATATCCAATTCCGATACTAGAGTGTTCGTGATTTCGAGCAGAACTTGCAGGCGATCCCGTTCACGCGCAAGTTGCCGCTGGTACTTCTCGGCTTTCTCGAAGTTGAGGGTATTGTCTACCGCGACGGCTACCTGGGCGGCAATCTGAGTCATCAAATCGAGCCGTTCCTGGACGGCGGGAGTGGGGCCGAAGCCGAATACCAACGCTCCCAGCCGGTGTTGGGCAGTGGTAAGAGGCAGCCAGCAGGAGGTGACGATATTGTTGTGGCGCAGAAGTTCCATAACGCTGGGCCAGCGGGTTTCGAGCCGGACGTCGGGAATGATGAGCGGCTCCTGGTGCAGGAAAACCCATCCGGACGGTGATTCTTCCGGTGCGAGTTCCAGTTGCGGCGCCTCCACTGGGGCGCCTGAAGCAGTTTCCAGGATGTGCAGGCGCATGGTGTTGGTACTGGGGTTGTGCAGTACCAGGTTCAGGAAATCGAAGTGCAGAATAGAGCGGAGGCGGGTGGAGAGGTCGCGAAAAAGGCCTGAGAGATCGCGGTGTTGCAGGATGGCTTTGGAGACGTCGAGGAGCGACTGGTAGGCAAGGGGTTCCAACTAAAAACCAGTATAGTTGGTGGGGAAGAATTCAGAATTCAGAAGCCAGAAGTCAGAAGGAGGGTCCAGCGCTGCGGTGCCGGCGTCTTGGTTATCTCACTTGGAAAGAGTAATATTGAATGAAAGTCCGTCAAGAAGGAGCGTGGAGCGGTGATGCGTGGAAATCTCATTGTGGGCGTGTGTTTGTTGGTGTTGGGTGTGCTAACTGCCGTAGCTGAGGAGCCTAGCGATCAGTTCTATCAGGCGATCCGCAATAACGATCTTTCGGCCCTCGCGAGCCTGGTGAAAACGGTGGACGTTAATACCAAGGACCAGCATGAATCCACTCCGTTGATGTATGCGGCGGCTTACGGCAGTCTGGACGCGATGAGGCTGCTGCTGGGCGCTGGGGCGAATGTAAATGCCAAGAATGCGTTTGACACGACCGCGCTGCTGTGGTGTGCCGGCGATCTTGCCAAGGTTCGTTTGCTGGTGGAGAAGGGTGCGAACATAAATGCGCGCTCCAAGCAAGGCCGGACGCCCTTGATCATCGCAGCCGCGCAGGATGGCAACTCCGAGACGGTAAAACTGCTGCTGGAGAAAGGCGCGGATGTTTCGGCGCGAACTCAGAGTGAAAACTCGGCTCTGCATGTGGCGGCGGAAGCGAACGATACCGAAAGTGTAAGGCTGTTACTTTCCCGGGGAGTCGAGATTAACGCTAAGAACCGTTTCGGCGATACTGCATTGATGTATGCGGCTGCCCTCGGCAATATTGAATCGATGAAGCTGCTGTTGGCCAAGGGCGCGGACGTCAACGTGGTGGACCTTCCCGATGGTGGACGGGTGAAGAATGGTCCCATTGCGCTGGGCAACTTCACCGCGTTGCACCTAGCGGCAATCACGGGCGGCGCGGAGGCCGTGAAGTTGGTGCTCCAGGCCGGAGCGCAAGTGAATCTTCAGGACGTACGGGGAATGACTGCACTGATGTTGGCCATCGGGACCGATCGGCCGGACGTGGGTGTAATCCGTTTGCTGCTAGAAAAAGGCGCGGACAAGAACATCAAATCCAAGGCTGGCGAGACGGCCGCGGACTGGGCCATGAAGTTTAACTATCCTCCGGTGTTGGATGCGTTCGGCATCGAACATAAAGATGTTGCGATAGCGGCGGTTTTGGTGCCAGCCGGCGAGAGCAAGTTGCCCGGTCCGAAGGAGGCTGCCGCGAAGAGCATCGCGCTTTTGCAGCACAGCAGCGGAGACTTCTTCAAGGAAGGAGGTTGCGTGTCGTGTCACGCGCAGAACCTGACGGGCCTGGCCGTATCGGTAGCTCGCGCGCACGGGATCAAAGTGGACGAAGCAGCGGCTGCGGCGCAGTTGAAGGCGGTCAAGCTGCAGTGGGGTGCATTTGAACAGGTTCTGCTGCAGCGCATGGACCCGCCCGGAGCAGTGGACACTACCAGTTATTCCCTGCTGCAATTGGCGGCCGAGGGAGCGCCGGCAGATCATGCCATCGACGCATTGATCCACAACCTGGCCGGGCAACAGCGCAAGAATGGAAACTGGCACCTGGATGGGAAAGCGCGGCCGCCAATTGAAGATGGCGATTTTTCACGCACCGCGTTGTCCATTCGTGCGCTGTCCACTTATGGGCTGCCGGGTCGAAAGGCGGAGTTCGAGCAGCGTGTCCAGCGAGGGGCAGCCTGGATCGAAGCAGCCCCGCCCTACAATACCGAAGACCGGAACATGCAGTTGCTGGGTCTAAAGTGGGCCGGCCGGGATCGCCGGGCGCTGGAAGGGCCGCTGAAGAAACTGATCGCGCTGCAGCGGGCGGATGGCGGATGGGGGCAAACGGCGGATCTGGCGAGCGATGCTTATGCGACCGGAAGCGTCCTGTATACGATCCACGAATTGGGAGTTGCTTCGAATGATCCGGCATACCGGCGCGGGGTAACTTATTTGCTGCGGACGCAATTGGAGGACGGCTCCTGGCACGTGGCGAGCCGCGCTCCGAAATTCCAGCCGTATTTCCAGAGCGGGTTCCCGCACGATCACGATCAGTGGATTTCGGCGGCGGCGACGGCGTGGGGGGCGATGGCGCTGAGCTATGCGGTTCCAGATAGGCAGGTGGCGCTGAAGTAGGAATTCAAGAATTCAGAATTCAGATGGAGGGATCCGGCGCTGCGGCGCCGGTATCATTATTTTATTCTGACTTCTGGATTCTGGATTCTTCTTCAGAGTACGTCGGCGAATCCGCGTTTCAGGTGACGGAAGAAGAGGCCGCCCAGGACGAATACCGTGACGGCGTAGGCGGCGACAATCGCAAAATCGTGCAGGCTGGGGATGCGGTAGGAAAGTAGCCGGTCGCGATAGGCCCGCACCAGGAAGGCTAGCGGATTGGCGCGCACCAGAAAACGGAACCGTTCGGGAACCATTTGTTCGGTGATGAAAATGGGTGTCATCCAGAACCAGAACGTCAGCACCACCGAGATCACTTGCGCGGTGTCCCTCAAATAGACCTGGAGACTGGAAACGAACCAGCCTACGCCGATCGAAAACAGGCCGATCAGCACCATATAGATGGGCAAAGAAAACATCCAGAGACTGAAGTGTCCGTTGTAGAAGCCCACTACCGCGATCACCAGGACCAGGGCCATGAGATGGCTGATTAGTGAAGAAAGAAAAATGGAGACCGGAACGATTTCGGCTGGGAAGACTGTTTTGGTGATCAGGTTCGTGTTGTCGAGGAGCGACGATGCGGACCGAACCACCGTCTCTTGGAACAGCAGCCAGGGCAGAAAACCGCAGAAGAGGAACAGTGAATAATTGTGCGTGACCTCGTTGGGCGGGAGCGTGGCGTGCATGCAGACCTGGAATACAAAGACCCAACTGACCAGCAGCACTATCGGGTGAATCAGTCCCCATAGCCAGCCTACTGCCGAGCCGATGAAGCGCGTCTCGAAATCGCGGCGCACGAGTTGAAACAGCAACGTTCGGCGCAGGACTAGGGTGTTGGCGAAATGGCGGCCAGGAATTGTCATCCGACCTCAGGTTACTATGTTGGACGAGACGGAGTCTTCTTTATCCGCCCCCCTTGCTCACGCGCGGGGCTACGTGGGCTGAGATTGTAGCCCCGCGCGTCAGCCAGGGGACGGATCATGAAAGCTTGCATTCTTCGCTCACCGGCGCCGATTGAGAAAAACCCGCTCGAGTTCACTGATGTTCCGAAGCCGGAGCCGGGTGCTGGGCAGGTGCTGGTCCGCGTGAATGCGTGCGCGGTTTGCCGCACGGACCTGCACGTGATTGAGGGCGAGCTCACTCCGCGGAAAACTCCCATCACGCCGGGGCATCAAGTGGTAGGGATTGTGGAGGCGGCTGGCGCGGGCGCGAAACTTTATCCGATTGGGACACGCGTGGGCATTGCGTGGCTACACTCCACCGATGGAACTTGCGAGTATTGCAAGGCCGGGCGGGAAAATCTTTGCGACCATCCAAGCTTTACCGGCTACACGGTGGATGGCGGGTACGCTGAATACGCGCTGGCGGAGGAAAGCTTTGTGTATCCGATCCCGGAAGGGTTTCGAGATCTTGCCGCTGCGCCGTTATTGTGCGCCGGGATTATCGGGTTCCGGTGCCTGCGAATCGCGGATATAGAGCGGGGCGGACGCCTGGGGCTGTACGGTTTTGGAGCGGCCGCGCATGTGGCGATCCAAGTGGCCCGGCACTGGGGCGCTGAGGTGTATGCCTGCACGCGCGATCAACGGCACCAGAAATTGGCGCTGGAGTTGGGTGCGGTGTGGGCGGGCGGCACGGTGGACCCTCCGCCGGTGAAGTTGGATAGCGCCATTGTGTTCGCTCCCGCCGGGGAGATAGTTCCCGCAGCATTAAAGGCTTTGAAAAGAGCTGGAGCGCTGGTACTGGGCGGCATTCATATGAGCACTATCCCGCCGCTGGACTATGATCTGCTGTACGAAGAGCGGGTGGTCCGCA
>DASYNU010000022.1:0-32858 GCA_036008345.1 Bryobacteraceae bacterium | reverse complement strand
CGGAAGAACATCCACTTCAAATAAAAATGCACGATCAGCAACAGACAAATGGTCGGTATGGCCTGCAGCAGTATTCCACCTAGCGCCTGTAAGGTTTGGCCCATTCAGTTTTTCGAGGGAACTTAACGACTCTCAAGAAGGGGTGACATCAGACTGAATCAGCCTGAAACCACTGTCCTAAAACCGTTACCCTAACATAGTTGATGCGCTGAATACAAGGCGGGAAGCACCGATTTTCTTGGGGTTTAGTGCGCTCCGAGACGCCGCTTTCCCCCTCTTAGTAGAATACACCTTCGACCACAAGGAGCACACTATGGCTGAAAAACTTCCACAAACCCTAGCGAACCACGTTCGCCTTCAACCACCCTTCCACTTGTTCGTCCTGCCAGTCACTGCCACGGCGTTGGTTCTGGCGATCCTCAACGTCGTGCGGCATTATGACTTGCTGGAAGCCTGGGCCTTGGTTGCCCTAGCCTCGGCCGCTGCCGTGGCCGCGCCGCTCATCCGCATCAACGCGCTCAAGGCTCAGGATCGTGTGATACGCCTCGAGGAGCGCCTGCGCCTGGCGTCCATCCTCAACGATCCGCTCAAGTCCCGAGTTGGCGATCTGACGGAGGCCCAACTCATCGCCTTGCGCTTCTGTCCGGATGCCGAACTGTCAGGCCTGGTGGAAAAGTCGCTGCGTAGCAACCTTTCCGGCCGCGACATCAAGAAATTAATCGTCAATTGGCGGGCCGATACCTTCCGGGTTTAGCATCCTTCGCACGGGCTGCGGCATCCTATTAGGATGCAGGAATCTGTTATGCTGGAAACCACCTACGCCCGCGAGCAACTACTCGACCGCCGCCAAAAGCTCACTTCCGTTCTTACGCACACGCGGATCAATCCGCATCTTGCTGCACTGTTGGAAGAAGTAGACGCCGCGCTCGAACGCGTCGAGACTGGTTCTTTCGGCATCTGCGAATACTGCCACGACTCTATCGAGGCGGACCGCCTGGCGTCCGATCCACTCATCCGCTTCTGCATCGATCATCTGAGCCGCGAACAACGCAATGCGCTGGAGCAGGATCTGGTGCTGGCCTCGAGTATGCAATCCGGATTGCTGCCTCCGCGTGAGCAGCGCTTCGGCGTTTGGGAGATCGCGCATCATTACCAGTCCATGGGCCCGGTCAGCGGCGATTATTGCGACGTCATCCAGTGCCCAGGCGGCGAAGTATTCCTTCTGGTTGGCGATGCTTCGGGAAAAGGCGTGGCCGCGTCGCTGTTGATGACGCAATTGCACGCCATGTTCCGCAGCTTGATCCATTGCAAGATTTCGCTCAAGGAATTAATGGAACGCGCTAATCGTATCTTGTGCGAGGGGAATTCAGGACGCTCCTTTGCCACGCTGGTATGCGCCCGCGTCAGCCCCACGGGACTGCTGGAAGTCTCGAACGCCGGCCATTGCTCGCCGCTCGTCGCCGGCACATCCTCAACCAAGCGGATCGAAACCGCCAGTCTCCCACTCGGCATGTTCACCGGTGTGGAGTACGAAGTTGAGCGCCACCAAATGGACCCCGGCGACACATTGATCCTTTACACCGACGGCGTCAGCGAAACCCGCAACGGAGACGCCGACTATGGCGATCAGCGCCTGGAACAAATGCTGCGCCGCTGCTTCGACTTGAGTCCGCGCTCCCTGGTGGACGCCTGCATAGAGGATTTGACTACGTTCCGCGGCCACTCCAGACCCGCCGACGACCTGACATTTATGGCCGTTCGCCGAAGTTAGGACCGTGGGACAGCGCCATGCGCCGCCTTTCGCCTGCGCTACGATCAATGGGTAAATGTCCGCCTCCGCGCCCAGCCTCTATGTCGAACGATCCGGCCCATTGCAGCGTTTCTGGGGACTCTTTCGCCAAGCCTGGGTCGCTGGTTACGAAGACAATTGTTTTGGAATCGCCAAGGGCGTCGCTTATTCAGGGCTGCTCGCGTTCTTTCCGGTGCTGGCCTCCATCGCAGCGATCCTCGCGAAGGTGAACGCCGAATCCGTGGCGCACGTATTTTCCAGGTTCCTGTTCGAAGTGGTTCCGCCAGGTTCCGAGGAGCTGGTCTCAAACCAATTCGCAGTGACGGGACAACGGCCGGTATGGCTGATTCTGGTGGCCGCCGCGTTTTCGGTGTGGGCGGCAACCGGCGCCATCGTGAGTTTAATGGAAGGGTACGGGGCCGCGTACCGGCTGCCATCCGGACGAAGTTTCCTCAAGGAACGCGGCGTGGCCATCCTCTTGGTTTTTACCGCAGCCTTGCCGGCCATCGGATCGTCGGCCCTGATCCTGTTCGGTGCGCGCAGCGAAAGATCCATGCTGGGGTGGTTCGGCGTTTCACCCGACCTGGACATCAAGGTCTGGGTAAGTCTGTTGGGCAGCCTGCTGCGCTATGTCATCGCGCTGGGCGCAACAGTTCTGGTCACAGCGCTGCTCTACTGCGTGGCGCCCAACCGCCCGCTCAAGCTGCGCGAGGTATTTCCAGGCGCATTCGTGGCGACGTTCTTGTGGCTTCTGGTAACATCCGGCTTCGCCTGGTATGTGCGAAACATCGCCAACTACAGCGTGTTGTACGGCAGCATCGGCGCGGTGATCGCATTGTTGGTCTGGATGTATCTGGGCGCCGTGATTTCATTGATCGGTTGCGAATACAACGCCGTGCGCGAGCGTCTGGCCTGCGAATTCTGACGCGAGCTCCCCAAAACAGATTGGTTAGCATTCGTCGAATATCTTGCGATACTCTTCATCCGTCAGCGCGGCAGCACGGATGAGCTGCTTTAGTGTTCCCATCGCAACCTCCTTGTGATTCGGAATGGAGAGAAGAATTGGCCAGCCGGCCCTTGAGAGTATGATGTGGCTTCCCGACTGGCGTCTTTTGACCCAGCCTATCGAGCAAAACGCCTTTACGTGTTGCTGGCCACTTGCTTTTGGGAGAACCGAGGCGGCCATTCTCGCTGCTTAGTTTGCAGCCGCGAACTTCACGATGTTAGGCTGAAACTCACTGTCAGCGAAACGTCTTTTCGGGTTCACTAGACCCTCCCTGCGGTTGTCGCTTTCAATTGCAACCTTGTACCGATGATATTATCTTAGGCGTGGGGCTGGTTCAGACACAAGAGCCAGAGCCCAAGCGGGAGCCGAACAGGACTTCAATGGCGTTTTCTTTGACCAGTGTACTGAGTCAACCCAGTTTGCACATTTTGATTTGGGAAGAGGATGGGGCCTACATCGCTAAGTGTCTCGAAATCCCAGGCTGTGTATCTCAAGGAAACACGCGCGAGGAAGCACTCGCCAATATCCGCGATGCGATCTCACAATGCATTGAGGTCATCAAGGAAGATGCGAACAAACCGCAAGATCCATCGAATTCTGTGGAACTCATAGAGCGTCCACTGTCAGATTTCATCGAAGCCCGCTAGCCCAAGTATCACCAGCGTGTGACACGCCCAATCCTTGACGGCTCCTGTATCCTTAGTCTTATGGAGCTCCCAGGCAAAATCATCGCGATTCTTGTCGACACCGCCTACCAGGAAATGGAAGTCTGGTATCCCTACTACCGGTTTCAAGAAGCGGGCGCCGAGTGCGTGTTCGTAGGAGCCGAAGCGGGTAAAGTGTACGCGAGCAAAGTGGGCTATCCCGCGACCGCGCAACTTTCCTACGACGCTGTGAGCGCTGAGCGGTTTGACGGTGTCGTGGTTCCCGGCGGCTATGCGCCCGACCACATTCGCCGCCACGCGAAAGCGAATCATTTCGTGAAGGACATGGACGCGCAAGGCAAGCTGGTGGCTTCCATTTGTCACGGCCCGTGGGTGCTGTGCTCGGCGGGAATTCTCAAGGGCCGGCGCGCCACCTGCTTTTTCGCAATCAAAGACGATGTCGTGAATGCCGGCGCGATTTACGAAGATGCTGAGGTGGTGGTGGATCGCAACCTGGTCACCTCGCGTAAGCCGGAGGATCTGCCGGCTTTCTGCCGGGGCGCTATCAACGTCCTGGTGGAACAACCGGTGCTGGCTTCTTGACCGGCTCGGACCCCGTCATCTCGGTCCGCGGCCTTCGCAAGAGCTATGACGCTTTCGAAGCCGTTCGCGGCATCAGCTTCGAGGTTCGCGCGGGCGAAGTGTTCGGACTGCTGGGCCCGAACGGCGCGGGCAAAACCACAACCGTCGAAATCCTGGAGGGGCTGCGCCAGAGAAGCTCGGGAGAAACCATTGTCCTGGGCTACGATCCGGGACTGGAGACGCGCGCTATTAAGGATCGCATCGGCGTCTGCCTGCAAGCCACCAATCTCCCGGACAAGATCAAAGTGCACGAAGCTCTGTCGCTTTTTGCCGCTTTTTACTCGCGCAACACGGATCGCGAAAAGCTGCTGGAACGCCTGCAACTGGGCGACAAGCGCAATGAGTATTATTCGAAGCTATCCGGCGGCCAGAAGCAACGCGTGGCGCTGGCGCTGGCGCTGGTCAACGAACCACAATTGCTTTTCTTGGACGAGCCAACCACGGGTCTTGACCCGCAAGTGCGCCTGGAAATCCACGGCCTGATTCAGGAGCTGCGCGATGCTCAGCGATCCATTTTGCTGACCACCCACTACATCGAAGAAGCCGAGCGCCTGTGCGACCGCGTGGCCATCATCGATGAAGGCCAGATCATCGAGATTGGCACGCCGCGCGAGATTCAGCAGCGCACGCTCGGCCAGAGCCGTATCGAAATCCGTTGCGAGCAGCCGCTGCCCGCTGCCGAAAGTGATTTGTTTTTCAGTACCGAGAAGCACGCGTTCTCCGGCGACCGGAAGTCGCTGACGGTCCATTCCACCGCGCCCGCCAGAACAATCGTCGAATTGGTGAAATGGATCGACCAGCATGGCATCGAATTGGCCGACATCCATCTGAAGCGGCCTACCCTCGAAGACGTTTTCATCGAGCTGACCGGGAAGCGGCTGCGCGAATGACCAACAGTTACCTGGCGATGGCCGCCATCAACCTGAAACTGACGTTCCGCGACCGGACCGTTATCCTTTTTAATTACCTTTTCCCGCTAGTCTTCTTTTTCATCTTTGCGCAGTTGTTTCATGCGGAGCAGGGCGGCGCCATCATTCAGGTGCTCACCATGGTGCTGAACATCGGGATTCTCGGCAGCGGATTATTCGGCGCCGGAATTCGCGCGGTCCAGGAGCGCGAGGCGAACATTCTACGCCGCTTCAAAGTGGCGCCCATCTCAGCGGCGCCCATCCTGGTTGCCTCGTTAGTCACCGGTCTGCTGAATTTTCTGCCCTCCGCGCTGATGATGGTGCTGCTGGCGCACTTTCTGTATGGAATGGACCTGCCGGATCGTTGGTTTTCGCTGCTTATCTTTGTGTCCATTGGCTCATTGGCATTTCGCTCTCTCGGACTGGTGATTGCGTCAGTGGTCAATTCCATGCAAGAGGGCCAGATCGTGATTCAACTGATCTATTTCCCGATGCTGTTTCTGAGCGGCACCACCATTCCGTTGAGCATTCTGCCCAACTGGGTGCAGGTTCTCGCGCAGTTCATTCCTGCTACGCATCTGATGACGGGCATACAAGCCATCCTGGGGCGCAATGAGAGCCTGGCGCAAAACGCATCTGCGGCCGGCGCGTTGTTATTGACTATGCTGCTCGCCACATTCATCGGCGTCAAGCTCTTTCGCTGGGAAAAGGAAGAAAAAATCCGGGGCTCAGCGAAACTGTGGCTGGTGACTGTTCTCGCGCCCTTTTTGATTCTGGGTGTGTATCAGGCCTATAGCCAAGACAGCGTGGTGAAGGCGCGTTTGTTGAATCGCGATCTGCAGCGCAGCCGTTCGCTCGTGATTCGCGATGCGCGCATCTTCATTGGCGATGGCCGCGTGATCGAGTCCGGCGGCGTGTTGGTGAAGAATGGCAAGATCGAGCGGATTTTCCAAGGTGTAACGCCCGATCCCAAAGAACTGAAGGCGGAAGCGATTGAGGCTGCCGGTAAAACGCTGCTTCCTGGTTTGATAGACACGAACGTGCACCTTTCTGCATCCGGCGGATTTGAGGAATCGCCGGCCGGATCGACGCCGGAAAAAACCCTGCCGCGGGCGCTGGCGGCCTATCTTTACAGCGGCATCACCGCCGTGAAAAGCTCTGGTGACCCGTTGGACGCAATCTTAAAGGTGCGCGCTCTAGTGAATTCGGGAGAGCGCCTTGGTGCGGAGTTGTTTACTTGCGGTCCGGTGTTTACCGTTCCAGGCCGGCACAGCGTGGAGTATTTCAAGGACCAGACGGTACAGACCCCGAAGACTCCCGCGGACGCGCGCCAACAGGTGCTGGCTTTGAAACAGCGTGGCTTGGATGCCATCCAAGCGAATTTGGAAGCCGGACAAAATGGGAGCTTTCTGCGCCGGATGGACGTCGTTGTCCTGCGTTCGCTTTCCGAGGTTGCGCGGGCGCAGAGGTTGGCTGTCTTTATTCATACCGGCGACGCGCGGGACGTGGAAGATGCGCTGAGCGCGGGCGCCCTTGCAATTGAGCAAGGGTCCGTTCGCGAGAGGCTTCCAGACCAATTGTTCGCTCAGATGAAAACGCAAGGCATCGCGTACGATCCGGCTTTGACCGCCGTGGAGGGATTCGCGAGCCTGATCGGCGGCAGTTTCGATACGTTGGATCGGCCGCTGGTTTTGCAGGCCGGCCCCGCGGCGCTGATCGCATCCACCAGGAAATTCCTGCAATCCGAGCAGGGCGCCGGGATTCGGGCGCAGGTGAAGGTTTATCCCATCATTCTCGATCTGGGAAAAGAAAACCTGATGGCAGCCTGGAAAGCCGGAGTGCCGCTTGTAACCGGAACCGACGCCGGCAACCTGATGACCCTGCATGGACCCACCGTTCAGCGCGAAGTGGAGCTGTGGGTGGAGGCAGGCATTCCTCCCGCCGTCGCGTTGCAGGCCGCAACTTACAACGCCGCCCGTCTTCTGGGAGTTTCGGATCGAATCGGACTTATCCGCGAAGGGCACGACGCTAACTTGTTGCTGGTGGACGGAAACCCCTTGAAAGATATCAAGCAGCTCGAGAGTATTCAGAGCGTGATATTCAAAGGCGAACGAATTTCGAGGTCGGAATTGTTCGGCCAGGAGTAAAACTGCACCGGCTCCCTTACGGTCGCGGTTCGGAAAGATGTGCCCCACGTTTAGCGTTACCGAACCGCGACGGTAAGGGAGTCGGTGCTTTCACAAATTCAGCCGCCCGCGATACGTCCGGCTCAACGTCAACTTCCGATTGTCCTTGAGCACGATCACGTAATCGCCGCGGAACCACGGCTGCAGCTCCTTGATCCGTTCGGTATTGATGTACCCCACGTTTAGCGTTACCGAACCGCGACCGTAAGGGAGTCGGTGCTTTCACAAATTCAGCCGCCCGCGGTATGTCCGGCTCAACGTCAACTTCCGATTGTCCTTGAGCACGATCACGTAATCGCCGCGGAACCAAGGCTGCAGCTCCTTGATCCGTTCGGAAAGATGTGCCCCACGTTTAGCGTTACCGAACCGCGACCGTAAGGGAGTCGGTGCTTTCACAAATTCAGCCGCCCGCGATATGTCCGACTCAACGTCAACTTCCGATTGTCCTTGAGCACGATCACGTAATCGCCGCGGGACCAAGGCTGCAGCTCCTTGATCCGTTCGGTATTGATGTGCCCCACGTTTAGCATTACCGAACCGCGACCGTAAGGGAGCCGGTGCTTTCACAAATTCAGCCGCCCGCGATATGTCCGGCTCAACGTCAACTTCCGATTGTCCTTGAGCACGATCACGTAATCGCCGCGGAACCAAGGCTGCAGCTCCTTGATCCGTTCGGTATTCACGATAGCTGAGCGATGAATGCGCGCGAAGTGCTCCGGATTCAACTGTGCCTCGAGTTTGGTCATGGTCTCCCGGTAAAGATGTTCCTCTTTGCCGGCGTGCAGGCGCACATAATTTCCGGCGGCTTCAATCCAATCGATCTCATCGGCACGCAGAAAAAAGACGCGGCCGGCGTCCCGGATCATTAGTTTTTCCAGGTGCTTCTTCGCGCCCCCCAGCTCCGACAGCAGCCTTAAGACCTGCTCGTTCACCTGTCCGGATTTTCTTCGATCCAACTCCGCTCTGGCTCTGGCGAGTGCCCGGCCGAAACGCTCGCGGTCGAAGGGCTTCAGCAGGTAATCGAGAGCGCAGACTTCGAATGCCTTGAGCGCATATTGATCGTAGGCAGTAACAAATATGATCACCGGCATCCGCGCCGGATCCAAGCGGCCCAGCACCTCAAAGCCGGTCAACTCAGGCATCTGCACATCCAGGAAGACTAGATCCGGCGTAAGCCGCTGGATGTCGCGCAGCGCCTCCGTTCCATTCGCGCTCTCCGCCGCGATATCGATCCCCGGCTCATCCTCAAGCAACATCCGGATGCGCTCCCGCGCCAGCGGTTCATCGTCGACGATCAATACGCGAATATTCATAGGTGAGCCGGAATCGAGAGTCTTACCCGAAAGCCCGCGCCTGATTCTGAGCGAAGTTCCATACTCTGCTTCACACCATAGAGCGCCTGCAGCCGCGCGCGCGTATTAGTGAGACCCACGCCTTCCCGGAACGGCCCCGCTCGCTCGCCCACCCCATCGTCCAGAACATCAATCACCAAATCGCCGTCTTCGCGGCGCGCAAGAATCTCGATGCGCCCGCCGGCCGCCCGAGGAGCGATACTGTGCCGCACCGCGTTCTCCACCAGAGGCTGAAGGATAAGGTTTGGCACCAACAAATCAAGCGCTTCGGGCGCTACCGAGCGCACCACCGTCAGCCGGCTCCCGAAACGGACTTGTTCGATTTCCAAATATTTGTCCAGCGATTCCAGCTCCGTCTTCAAAGCCACTTCCTGAACACCTACGCTATCCAGGGTAATCCGAAGAAACTCGCTCAGGCGGGTGATCATTCGATCCGCGGCTTCCACGTCCTTGTGAACCAGCGCCGATATCGCATGCAGCGTGTTGAAGAGAAAATGCGGTTGTAGCTGCATCTTGAGCGCCTGCAACTGCGCTTGCGCCAGGCGCGCCTCCAGCTGTGTGGCCTTCAATTCTCGCTCCTGATATTTGCGGTAGTAGTCCAGGGCGTGGCTCAATCCCACCAGCAGCCAGTACGTCAGGAAATCGGAATGCAATCGCGTGCGCAAGAGAGAGGTTGCCATGTAAGGCGATGTTTTGTATCCGATCAATGGCAGAAGCTGGACGAAGACCTGCGTATGAATGAGAGCGAAGGCGATCGCGGAGACGATTTGAAGTGGGACTGTGTACCAGTAATTCTTCTTCCGGATTAGAAATCGAAGGCCCAACCACAGCACCAACGGCGTGAGGACGGCCCAGGTGTATGATTCTAGCAGCGCATACAGAAAAACAGGTTTGAAGTTGACGGGCTGCGAATAAGCGCGAGACAAATATCCCTGGCTGGCGCTGAATAACGCATACAACGTCCACGCGCCGAAGATCAACGCCAGCCGCGCAATCGAGCGGCGCACCGAGGAGTAAGTCACCAACGCTGTTGTATCACTTACTGAGGGAATGCTTCCGGTTTCGTATTCCCGCGGTGGCACATCCAGCACGAAACCACCCGGTTATCCGGGAAATTCGCGTCATTGATCTGATGCACCATGTTGAGCATCTTGCGCGCCGTAGTTTTGGCGGGCTTGTCGTCCTTTTCAAACTCATTCGGAACGTGGCAGTAATTGCACTGCACCCCAAGCCATTTGGTGAAAAGTGTCATCACGCTCATCAAGCGAGGCGCGGGCACGCCTTTCATCACCTGAATATTCTTGTAGACCTGTTCGGCCGTTTGCGGCGGCTGCGGCGGCTCCCACGACCCGTCGGGCTGGCGGCTGAAAACATGCGTATCCTCGGTGGGCTGTGGCTCCGCCCCGAACTGATGACGCTCTGTAAACGTGAGGGCCTGCTTGTCTGCGGAAAGCGTCCAACGGTCGTCCATGCGCAGTTCCTCGCTCCCAAACTTGGCGACGGAATGAACTATCAACGCCGCTCCGTCCCAAGCCGCTTGGCTCGTCATCGGCGCTCCATGGATCTGGTTCTTGTTGTCATCCGAGCCGATGTGGAGCCGGCATGTGTTTTCCTCGTTACGGGTGCGAAAAGTTATCGTGATGTCGGAGCCGTTTTGCTCGATCTTCACCCGGATGTCTTCTTGAGTGCTCTTTTCCAAAGTTCGCCGCCAGATTCCCGACAGATTCGGCTTTTCGTCCTGGCAAATCGCGCAGAGCTGGCAGAGCAAGAATACAGAAAGCCCGAAGGGGTTCCTCATAAGTAGGAGAATCGTAGCATCGAAACCGCGGCGCCGATAACAAATTTGGGACGAAGACGGTAACAGCCGTGACGAACCGGCTCACTGGCGCGCTAAACTTGGTCTTCGCTCCCGAGATGTCCGATAAGACTCGCAATGCCGCTTTGCTGGCCCTGATGTGGATTTTTGTCGCCCTGTCAATTTCCACCGTGCTCCCGTTTTCCGCCTCGAAAACAAATGATCTGGGCTATTACTCCCTGTGTTCATTCGCGCCCTGGAGTTCGCTCGCGTTGCTCTTTGTGGCGGGAGTGCTCTGGGCCATCCGGAAGTACCTGCTGACCCGTGTCCAGTAGGCCCGCGTCCCTTGCTAACGGGCTTGAGAAATAATCGGCTTGCAGGCGAAAGCGCCTGCGCCACGCCATCATAAATCCTTGTGCGTCAACGTGGGGCAGACGCTTCCGCTTTCGTCTGCCAGGCCCGTGCGCATGCCAATTTTTTCTCAAACCCTAACGCGCGGGGCTACACGCTGAACGGTTGGGGATTTATGGCAGCCCCGCACGTCAGTGAGGGGACAAATTCTCTGCTAATGTGTTCTCATAAATATATGCGGCAGCTCCTACTTTGTCTTGCCATCGTGGCTCCGCTCTCCGCAGCCACGCCCTTTAAAGCTTCCTTCGAAAACTCCACCAACGGATTCGCCGTTCTGCGCGGCACCGCCGTTACGGATGCCTCGGTGACCTACCAGAACCACAAATCCATGCGCCTGGAACCCGGCACGGCCCTGGATGCCAGCGTTCGATCTGCCCCCATCGCGCTAACAATCGGCAAGCATTACGAACTCTCAGGCTGGGTTCGGACTGACAACCTCGCCGTGCGCGACCTGGATCGTTCGCCCATCGCTATCGGCGCCGCCATCACCATGACAAGCATGCCCTTCGATGTGCATTCGGAATCCGTCGGCGGCACGCATGACTGGACGCGCGTCCACCTGCGATTCACAGCCACTAGCGCATCAGACAGCATCCTGCTTACCGCCGGCAAAGGCGGAGCTTTCGACGGAAAAGCTTGGTTCGCAGGAGTCAGCATCGATGAAGTTTCCTCGAAGGACGATTGGCCTTCGCACGCCGCGGTGACAACTTTCGGTCCGGCCTACCGCTATCCAACCGGTGGTTGGGTCTATCTCCACATCGAGGGACAGCCTTACGAGCGTGGCTATCAACATGGTCATCTGATGGCCAAGGAGATCGTGCAATATCTGGAACGCTGCGCCGCCGAATTGGATTCCAAGGGCAAGAAAGAAAGCTGGAGTTTGGCGCGAACCACCGCGAACGCGCTCTTCCTGCGCGGCTTCGATCAGGAAATCCTGGCCGAGATGAAAGGCATCGCGGAAGGAGCCTCTGACGCCGGAGTCAAATGGGAGAAGCGCCGCATTGACTTAATCGACATAGTGGTGGCCAACACCACGGTAGAGCTCGGTGAACTTGCCGGTGCATTACCCGTGACACCCACCGGCCTCGAGGGATTGCATCTGGAATCGCCCGTATACTTCGACCGCAAGCGCGATGTTTCCATAGTGGAGCGCTGCAGCGCTTTCGCCGCCAACGGCAAAGCCACGCGCGATGGCCGGATGATCATCGGGCACATCACTATGTGGCCGCTCACGCTGGCCGAACAGACCAACGTCATGCTGGATATCCAACCGACATCGGGTCACCGTCTGTTGATGCAGAGCTATCCCGGTGGCATCGAAAGCGGAACGGATTGGTATCAGAACGACGCGGGCATCGTGCTGACGGAGACCACCATTCGCCAGAGCCCCTTCAACATCGAAGGCACCCCGATCGCGTATCGTGCGCGCAAAGCCATCCAATACGCTGACACCATCGACAAAGTGGTGGAGTATTTGAGCACCCGTAACAACGGCCTCTACACCAACGAATGGTTGATCGGCGACGCGAAGAACAACGAAATCGCGATGTACGAGCTGGGAACTTACAAGAGCCGGCTTTATCGCAGCACGAAGAACGACTGGTTCGGCGGAACCGAGGGCTTCTATTGGGGCGACAACAATACCAAGGATCTCGGGATGCGGCTGGAATACCAGCCTGATCCCAAAGGCGAGCCGGTGCATGTGCCGTATGTGCCCGGCCCTCGCGATTTGAAGTGGGAGGAGTTGTATCGCGAGTACAGCGGCAAGATCGACGACCAATTTGCGTTCCTCGCGTTTCGAACGCCGCCGCTGGTAACCGCCAGCTCCATGGATGCCAAGGTTGCTACCGCCGACATGGCATCGCACATGATGGTGTGGGCGGTTTTCGGAAAACCGAATCAACGCGAGTGGGTGCCCTCCAGTTGGTCCAAAGAGCAGTATCCGAAAAACGATGGGATTTATTCTTCGGGCTACCGCCTGATCTCGGCTCAGCCGTCCGATTCGCTGAAAACAGCCATCGTAGAGAACGAACTGGCTCGAACATCTCCGAAACCCGAAACAGACAAGCCGGAAAAGAAAACGGCGCAATACAAAGACCGCTTGTGGAAAGGCTGGGTGCTGCCTACGTCCGAAGCCGACGATTGGTTCACCGCCGGTTCCGCCGCCTACTATCGTGATCTCCAGTCAGATGATCTGGAAAAAGCGCTGGCCGCGCATTGGGCCGCCTATCGATCGGCCAGCATCGGGGAGCCCAACGCGATGAACAAATTCGCCGCCGAAACCCATCGGGGCGCCCTGCTGTTGGATCAAATGCGGCGCGAACTGGGCGACGATCGATTCTTCAAATTGATGACCGATTTCTTCGCGGCGCACACCACCCAGGCCGTCACTGGGCAATCGTTCCTGGATGCCGTCGGCGTCAAAGTGGAGCTGCCGCGAGATCCGGGCGGTGCAGTCTACCTGGCCTCTGACATCATGCGTCATCTTGCCACCGCGCTCATCGTGTACGGAACCGTAACGGACGCCGGAGCCAATCGCTACGCCGCCGAGCAGCTTCAGAAACACTTTTTGGATTCGTTCGAAAGCGCCGTGCAGATCCGGAAAGATTTTGAAGTATCGGACGATGATCTGCGAAGCCACGACGTCATCTTCGTCGGACGCCCCGAGACCAACTCGGCTCTCGCAGCATGGAAAGGAAAGCTGGGTCTCGAATCCGACGGCGGCCAGTTCCGCATCGCCGGCAAAGAGCACGCTTCGGAAACAGAAGCGTTAGCTTTCGCGGCCACCAATCCGCTGGACCGGCATCACATGGTCCTGGTGCTGGCCGGTAACAACGCGCTAGAAACCGTCCACCTGGCCGGCGCTTGGCCGAATCGCACGGAATATACCGTCTACGATTCCTCGAAAGAAACCAGCTCCGGCTTCAGATAAGGGCACACTCCTTCTGTAATTCTCAGACCGGATTCCAGTCATAGTCTTCAGGGAGACATGCACGCAATGCACTGGCTCGAAGGCTTCGTCCAGGACGTTCGCTATGGAACTCGGTCGTTCACTCGGAGTCCTCTGCTGGCCATCGCCGTCATCTTGACCCTCGGTTTAGGGATCGGATTAAGCACTGCGGTATTAACGGTTATCAATGGGTTCTTCTTCCGCGCGCGCGTCGATAAAGATCCCAATACCTTCGTACAGTTTGAAGCCCTGTACTCGGGACAGGTTGAGCGTGCTCAGGGCATGCTGTTCTCAACCTCCTTCGAAGATTTCCGTGCCTACCAGGAGCACACTCGCTCGCTGGCCAATCTGGCCGCATGGAGTAACGTCTCGGTCACCATCGGTGAAAATGGTGACCAGATCATGCCGTTGTTAGTCACCTGCAATTTCTTTTCGCTATATGGCCTAGAGCACGCCAAGGTCGGCAGACTGTTCCTGGCCGACGAATGCGCCACTCCAGGCGCTGCGCCCGTGGTTGTGATCAGTGAGGAGATGTGGCGGCGGCGTTTCCTGGCGGACGCTCATGTTATCGGGCGCGCAATCAATCTGAATCGACATCCCTTCACAGTGGTAGGCGTGACACCAGCGCGGTTTTCCGGCCAGCTCAAATCAGGCATGTGGATTCCTTGGACTATGCAAGGTGCCTTTCATGGACGGGACCTTTTCCGTCAGTCCAGTGTGCCCTGGCTGGTTGTGGAGGGACGTATCCGGCCCGGTTATTCAAAATCCGCGGCGCAAGCCGAGATGGGGATTATCGCGAGCCAACAGGATCGCCTGCACCCGGGCCGCATAACGGATCTCCGGCTGACGAACGGTTCATTCAGCCAGTATCCTCCGGTACGCTCTCAAATGGTCTGGATTATTTTGCTCTGGATGGGTGCGGTGACGGTGGTCCTTTTGATGGCCTGCGCGAATGTCACGACGTTGTTGCTGTCGCGCGCCGCGGCGCGCCGTGAGGAGATCGCAATCCGGCTGTCGCTGGGCGCGGGGAGAACCAGACTATTACGGATGCTACTTACGGAGTGCCTCCTGCTGGCAGCTGTGGCAGGCGCCATCAGCGCTTATCTGGCTTATCGCGTTCCCGACATTTTCGCCAATATGCTGCCGGACGTGAATTATCCCGTGCAGCCTGACCTTGCGGTATTTGCGTATCTTACCGGTGTGACGCTATTGGCCGGCTGCATGGCTGGTTCGGCGCCCGCCCTGGAATCTCTAAAAATCGATCTCGCGACGGCCATGAAAGGACGGATGTCAGGCGCGGGAACCAAGGAATCCGGATTGCTCAGTGCCCTGGTAAGCGCCCAAGTGGCTATGAGTGTGATGCTGCTAGCCGTCACTGGATTGGTGCTGCACGCTCGATACGGCATCGGTTCCATCGATCCCGGATTCGAAACCAAGCAGGTGATTCTGGTGCCTTTGAATGTGCGGATGCCGCCCTACACCGAAGACGCTGCGCAGTCATTCTACGGAAGCCTGGAACAACGCGTGCGTGCTTTGCCCTACGTGCAATCGGTGAGCTTTGCAACCGCGCCGCCGTTTTCCGGTGACGACGAAAGTCCCGATACTAGTGAAGACCTTCGCCTGCCAAATCAGTCCCAGCGGGCCTGGCAGAAAGCGTCCGTGAACTTCGTCACCGCGGATTTTTTTGAAACGCTACGGATACCGATCCTGCGCGGCCGGACATTCCAGCAAGCCGGCCTGACACCGCAGAGCGCTGCGTCTTTCACCATTGTCTCGGAGGCTTTCGCTCGGAAATTCTGGCCGAATGCGGACCCGATCGGCAAGGTCGTTGAATGGTCGAAGGGCGGGAAGCTGGTTGTGATAGCAGTGGCGCGTGACACGCGATCAGAAAGCTTCGGCGGTGTCGACAGCCCCAAATTTTATATCCTGCAGACTGGCGGCTCGCTCCGTGGGTCGCTGCTGTTTCGATTTCAAGGCGAACCCACCTCCGTCCAAAGGGGGTTCAGCAGCATGATCGGCGGCATGGACCGCGCGGCGATTGGCGCGCCTCGAACGCTGTCATCCATCATCGACGACATGGCTTCACGATTCGGGATCGTGGCCAAAGTGGTCCTGTTGCTGGGAAGCCTTACGGTGTTCCTCGCGGTGGTGGGCATCTATGGCGTGGTGGCTTTCGCTACTGCCCGGCGCATGCGGGAATTGGGAATCCGCATGGCCTTGGGCGCTACTCGAGGAGACATCGTTCGCTTCGTGCTTGCCTCACGCATGAAACCGGTTCTCGCGGGGCTGGCAGTGGGCGTCTTGTTGGCAGCGGGGGGATCGCAAGTATTGGCGCAGGTGCTGGGCGGCGCCTTGCCCCTCAACATCTTCGATCCCATTACTTATGCATCTGTTTTGGTGTTGTTAATGTTTGCCGCGTTGGCTGCCATGCTCAGGCCGGCGGTCCGGGCTGTCGCCGGCGAGCCGATGCGAACTTTGCGCGGCGATTGATCCGCCAATACTGCACCACCCGCGTGTTATACTCAGCGAAGTTCTTTCACAATCTATCCGGCGAGGGATGCTCGGGAAGGCGGTGTAAATCCGCCACTGCCCCGCAACTGTAAGCGGCGTGAAGTAGGCCGAGGCGATCACTGCGAAAGCGGGAAGATCGCTTCACGAAAGGCCGGCCGCAAGTCAGGAGACCGGTTCCTTGCTCCGAATCCAACTCACGTTTTCGAGGGAGAAACGTCCATGCGAACACTCATTCTTCTGATCTTGCCGCTCGCCGCTTGCGCGGGCGAAACCTCCAACATTCACGGCGCTATTCTCGATCCTTCCGGCTGGCCGGTGGAAGGCGCGCGCGTTACCTGCGGGAACCAATCCGTCTACAGCAACGCGCAAGGCCGCTTCGCTTTCTCTTCTTCAGACAAGTGCGACGCCATCATCGAAAAGACCGGCTTCCAACCCCAGACCGTGCAGCTCACCGCGCAAACCGAAAGTAAAATCACGCTCGTTGTCGCGGGTCCTGTGGAAACCGTGGTGGTCTCCGCCACCCGCACCGAGACCACGCCCGAACAGGCGGCCGTCGCAGCCAGCGTGATCACGGAGCAGCGCCTTAATGAGCTTGGTTATCCCATGCTCTCCGACGTATTTCGCGACATCCCCGGTCTGCAAATTGCCCAATACGGACCACCCGGATCGCTCGCGCAGGTTTTCACTCGCGGCGCCGAACGCACCGGAACGTTGGTGCTGGTGGATGGCGTGCCGCTCAATGACCCGGGCGGTGAGCTGCACGCCGAGCATCTCACTTCCGAAGGCATCGAGCGCGTCGAGGTGGTGCGCGGCCCGCAAAGCGCTCTCTTCGGTGCCGAGGCGGCCGCCAGCGTAATCCAGATCTTCACCAAACGCGGCGATCCCGAAAATGCTGTACCTCACGGTTCCGTGTCCTATGAACGCGGAGATTTCCAAACCGATCGCTGGATCGCCAACTTGACCGGCGGCTTCGACGGCCGCCTGGATTATGCTCTGAGCGCTTCCGGATTTCACACCGCCGGAGAATTCCAAAATCAATACGACCGCGATAATACCGGCACAGCCAACATCGGCTATCGCCTCTCGGACTCAACTCAACTACGCGGTATCTTTCGCGTCTATGACGATCACGTCGGCGTCCCCGGCCAAGTGGCATATGGAATCGACGATCCCATCCCCAGCGAAGAAACCCGTAACCAAACGGTCTCACTCAGCCTGGATGACAGCCGTGGCTCGAATTTCCAACAGCGCGTCACTTTCGGGTTCAACAAACTGCGGGACCGTTATAACGATGATGAGCCGTTCGGCGAGCAGCCTCTAGCGGCCTTGGTGCGGAACGTCGGCAGTAATGTACCGCGAGTATATTTCGTCACGCTGTTGAATCCGTCGCTGCTGCCCGCCCCCAGCCAGATCCCCCCCGGCCTCACGCTCGTTACCAGCGACGCGTTCTTCGGACCATCCGATTCGCTAAACCTGACCGAGCGGAAAATCGCCGGTTATCAAGGCACGCTGTCCTACCGCGGCGGCGCGTTGGTGTTCGGCTACGATTATCAAAACCAGAGCGGCTTTCTTTCCGGCACCAACGCCTCGCGCAACAACAACGGGTTCTTCGCAAACCTGCAGCAGAGCCTGGGCAAGCGAATCTTTCTGAGTGGCGGCGCGCGCCTGGAACACAGCAGCGCCTTCGGGACCATTGGCGCCGGACGCGGCGGCGTCAGCTTCCTCGTCTTTCACGAGCACGGCCCCCTGTCCTCCGCATTCTTTCATTTGAGCGGGGGACGCGGCGTCACCGAACCTAGTTTGCTCGAAAACTTCGCCCAATCGCCCTATTACCACGGCAATCCAGCGTTGCGTCCCGAAGAAACCACCAGCTTCGAAGCTGGATTGGTCGCGGAATGGTTCGGGCGGCGCGTCCGCACCGAAGTCTCGGGGTTCCGTAATTCATTCCACAACCTGATCGCCTTCGTGGGCGACTCCTGGCAAAACATTCAAGCCAGCTGGGCACGCGGCGTGGAATCTTCCGTCCAGGCCAAACTGCCGGCGCACATTCTCCTCACTGTCGCCTATATGTGGCTGCCTACTCGAATCACAAGTTCGGCATCGCCTGAATCTTCCACCACCGGAATTGGCGAGGAATTAGTTCACCGGCCTCGCAACTCCGGTTCGGTCTCTTTCGCCATCACGCCGCGCCGCTTTTCGTTCGTGTTAGGCGGCCGATTCGTCGGCGAACGCCAGGACGCCGATTTTACTTTCGGCATAACGCGCAATCCCGCCTACCAGTTCGTGTACGCCGCCGCGTCGTATAAAGCCACCAAACACGTCACGCCAGTGCTTCGGATCGACAACCTGCTCAACCAGCGCTACGAAGAAGTGCTGGGCTATCAGGCCCTGTCGCGCAGCATCATCGGAGGAGTGCGCATAGGTTTTTAGAACGCGGATGGACCCCGGCTATAATAATCAAATGTCCTCCGCTCCACAATCTAAGGCTCCGTCGCCAGCCATCATATTCGAGACTTTGAACGCTCACGTACGCACTGCCGCGTTGCGCGGCGCCATCGAGTTGGATCTCTTCACCGCCATCGCCGAAGGCAACACCTCTGTGGAAGCCATCGCCCAGCGCATTCACGCTTCCCAAAAAGGTACGCGAGTGCTGTGCGATTACCTAACTATCGACGGCCTGCTCACCAAACAAAATCACGTTTACGGACTGACTCCGGAATCCGCCGCCTTCCTGAACCGGCATTCGCCCGCTTACATGGGTACTGTCGCCCGCTTCTTGGGCGTTCCGCAATTGATGGAGAGCTTTCGCGACCTCGCGGCCGTGGTCCGCAAAGGCGGTACTTTGACTGAAGAGGGCACGATCGAAGCGGAGAATCCGATTTGGGTGGAATTCGCCCACTCCATGGCTCCCATGATGCGGATGCCCGCATCGCTGATCGCGAAGATCGTGGCCGCCGAGATTCCCGGCGATTGCAAAGTTTTGGATATCGCCGCCGGCCACGGATTGTTCGGCATCGCCGTTGCATCCGAGAATCCAAAAGCGCACATAGCGGCGCAGGACTGGGCTCCCGTATTGGCCGTGGCCGAGGAGAACGCGGAAAAGGCAGGCGTCTCCGGCCGCCATTCCAAAATACCCGGCAGCGCCTTCGACGTCGATTTCGGAACCGGTTACAACGCCGTGCTGATCACCAACTTCTTGCACCATTTCGATATTCCTACCAATGAAGCGCTGTTGCGAAAGGTGCACGCCGCCATGGCTCCAGGCGGGATGGTAGTGACGTTTGAATTCATTCCGAACGAAGATCGCATTTCGCCTCCCATGGACGCCAGCTTCAGTATGATGATGCTGGGCAGCACTCCGCATGGCGACGCCTACACGTTCTCCGAATACGATCGGATGTTCCGCAACGCCGGCTTTGCGCGCAACGAAATGCGCGAACTGGCTCCGACGCCCCAGCGCGTAATCGTATCCTACAAGTAGGTTGATCAATAAGCTCGTTGTCGAAAACTTAAAGCACCGGCCGGTGCGGACCACGCTGAGCATCGTCGCCATCAGCATTCAGGTCACCATGGTGCTCACCCTGGTTGGCCTCAGCGCGGGAATGCTGGATGAGCAAGCCCGCCGCGCGCGCGGCATTGGCGCCGATATCATTGTCCGCCCGCCCAGCAGTTCGGTGCTCAACTTCGGCCTCAACATGAGCGCCGATTTGATCCCCAAGTTCATTAACCTCCAGCCGCACGTCGCCGCAGCCACCGGAGTTCTCGTCTACCCGACCGGCATGCTCAACTACATTACCGGCATCGACCTTGCGCAGTTCAGCCAACTCAATGGAGGGTTCCGTTTTGTCCAGGGTGGTCCGTTTCAAGGTCCCGACGATATGCTGGTGGATACCTACTACGCCGACCAGCACAAGTATCACGTCGGCGATGCTGTCACCGAGTTGAATCGTCCTTGGAAATTGACCGGCATTTACGAGCCTGGTATGTTGGCCCGCCAAGTGGTACCGCTCGCCACTTTGCAGGATCTGACCGGTAGCCGTGGGAAAATTAGCGTCATCTACGTAAAGCTGGACGATCCGGCGAAATCCGGCGATGTGATTACCAGTCTCGGAGGGCGGCTTAAGGATTACAAGATCTTTTCCATGCAGGAGTACACCGATCTTTACTCCGTCAACAGCGTGCCGATGTTGAAAACGTTCACCATCGTCGTCATCGCAATAGGCGTACTGGTTGGGTTCCTGATGGTGTTTCTCTCCATGTACACCGCGGTGCTGGAGCGCACACGCGAGATCGGCGTGCTGAAGGCGCTAGGCGCGTCGCCGGAATACATTCTGAACATTCTTCTGCGCGAAACCGCGTTTCTGGCCGTCGCCGGATCGCTGCTCGGGATTCTGCTCTCGTACGCCACGCGCTTCACCATCAATGATGTTATCCACGGTTCTCTGATTCAGTCCATCGTTTACAAGTGGTGGGCGATAGCGGCAGTCATCGCGATAGTGGGTGCCATGCTCGGCGCCATCTACCCCGGTCTCAAGGCCGCCCGCCAGGATGCGATCGAAGCTTTAGCGTATGAGTGACGCCCTAGCATATGAGTGACGCGCCCATCATCTCCATCCGCGATCTTCGCAAAACCTATCAGGCCGGCGAAGTGGATGTGCACGCCCTGCGGGGAGTCAACCTGGATGTTGAGCGCGGCGAATTCGTATCCATTGTCGGACCATCGGGCTCCGGAAAATCCACACTGTTTCACATTGTCGGTGGATTGACGCCACCCACCGCCGGCAGCATCCTGCTGGACGGCCACGATCTGTTGGGTTTGACCGATGCCCAACGTACTGAATTGCGCAAAACGACAGTTGGGTTCGTTTTTCAAAAATACAACCTGCTGCCCACGTTAACCGCGCGCGATAACATCGAGATCGCCCGGCATATCGCCCACAAAGACGGGCCGCCGGACCCGAAGTTCGCCGAGATTTTGAAGCTGCTGGGCCTCACCGGACGCCTGGATCATAAGCCCCGCGCGCTCTCGGGCGGCGAGCAGCAGCGGGTAGCCATTGCGCGCGCCATTGTGAATCATCCGGCAATTTTATTGGCGGACGAACCCACAGGCAACCTCGACACTGAGAACTCCACCGCCGTGCTGGGATTATTGCGCGACCTGAACCAGCGGCTGGGCCAAACCATTCTGATGATCACGCACAATCCCGAAGCCGCCGCCTATGGCCATCGGATCGTCCGGATGCGCGACGGCCGCATCGAATGAATGGTGCTGCTCCCCACTTACCTCGCCCTCCCAAAAAACCGGATCCGAACCACAAAATGCCGCCCCTCATCCCCATAAAATGTCAGAAACTGCGGCGCACCCATCACCTGATTCACCGCCGTCGGATTTCGATGGTCCGTTAAATTGTTCGCTCCCCCGCGAACGGCAAACCGATACCCACGAAAAACGAAGCGCCGCTCCACCGCCAGATTCAAATCGAAGTTCGAGGGAAAACGGTGCGAATCCACGGCGCCCACTACGATTCCCGACGCGTCCGTGACAGCGAACGGGAAACCCGTCCGGTAATCCACCAAAAAAGCGATCGCCCAATTCTTCCAGAACGTCGGTAGATATCCCCACCCGAGCAATCGATTGGGCGCGTCCCACGGCATGTGTCCGAAATTGTTCAGCACCTGCAGCGGTTGATCCACGCTCGGATCCAGCACCGCGTTCGAAACCGCGCGCGATCTTGTATAGCTGGCCATCCATCCGTATTGATCGCCGAAAGTCTGCTTCACCGTGAGCGCCACTTCGTCGTAAGCGTCTCGCCGCAGATTGCTCAACTCATACGTCCCACCGAATCCATAGGAAAGCGCCTGGGGCTGGACCGTAATCGCCCCCGCCGCTCCCGCCACCGGCGAGTAAACGAATCCATCGCGCCCGCGCTTCCGAAGATATTCCGTACCCGCGAAAATCCCCCGCCCAAAATCATGCTCCAGGCCCGCACTCCATTTGTCGTAGCGTGGAAGCTTCAAATTGTGCCCCGGCACAAACGTCGTCACCACCGGCGATTGCGCGACGCCCTCCGCTGAGTAGAACGTGGTCACCGCTTGCTGATCCAACGGGCGGCTGAACAGTGAGAGATCCGTCGCATCCGTCAGCATCGCGTACCCGCCCGTGATTTTGGTGCGCATGCGCGGGAACGGCGCCCACGCCATCGCTGCCCGCGGCTGGAACGCAACATAGTGCGCCAACTGATCCCAGTCCTCCCGCACTCCCAAATCGAAGGTCAGATGCTCAGCCGGCTGCCAGTGATCGTTCAGATACGTCGCAACCACTGTATTCGGCAGCCCGAAATCTCCGTTGCCTTCGAACTTGGTACTTGAAACCGGCAGGTCATTCAGGCCGATGATCTCGAACCCAGTCCTCTGGAACCGGGCGTCGTAGTTCAATCGCTGCGCGTCCACGCCCAATTTAAGCTGATGCTTGCCCCAAAAGTGCATCTGCCGCGGAAAGAAATTCGCAAACAGTTGGTCGCGCCGGCCGTGCTCTTGGGAATCCACAAAATAGTTCCCGCTCCGGCCTTCGGGCGAAATCACATATGGCTCCGTCCCTTCCGGAACCCTGCGCCGGTAAACGGACTGCGCCGCAAAACCGAACTCCAGCGTCGCGCCACCGAACCACGATTGTTGGTCCTTCACCGCAGCCAACCATTCGTGATCGCTGAGACCGCTCGAAGTGGACTCCGGATCCAGCGGAGCAAGTCCGAAATGCGCCTGGTGATCGAAATCCACCAGCAGATCCGCATACAAGATGTTCGACGATGTCAGGTTGACTTGCGCATGCGCCAGATTGCCGGCTATCCAGGACGGATTGGTGTTCTGGCCTGGCGGCAATCCGGTTACATAGCCGCCGTTGTATTCGCCGTTAAAGCTATCGGAAAACCACGCCCGGCCCTTAACAATCGGACCCGAAATGCCCGCCCGCGGAGTCCAATCGCCAACCCGCAACCCGCCATTCGTCGTAAGCCCAGGAATGAAATTCGTAGCGGTATAGCGGAGCTGGTCCGTTCCGTTGTCGGTCTGCACCTGCAGCGTGCCCGCAGACCCCCGGCCATTCTCCGGCGATTCGCGCGCAGAAGCGAGATCCAGTGACCGTACTCCTTCCACCGCCAGCAGTGTACGGTACCGCCCGTCGATCGGATCGCTAATATCGAAGCCATCCAGCGTGTACCGGGTTTGGTACTCCGCTCCCCCATGAAAATGCACCCCGCCGGCCGGATCTTGAATAACCCCCGGAATCAAATCCATGGAACTGCGCAGGCTGTGCGAGGCCGAATAAGGAATGTCGTTGATTTCGGTCCCGCTCAGGCGTTGCTCGCGCTCGGTCTGTTCCGGATCGACAGGCGACGGCAACTCGCCCACGGTGACGCTCTGAAACACCTCTTCCTGTTCATTGAGCACCAGCGTGATCTCGGAAGGAGCCTGGACCGGGCGCTCCTTGAGCGCGAAATAGCCGGCCCGATCGACATCAATCAGGTAGCTGCCCGCCGCCGGCAACCGCAACTCAAACGCGCCCGACGGCCCGGAAAAAGCCACCACCGGATTCTCGGCCGCCCGGTGTGCGGAGACGCGTGCGTTAGCTACAGGCGCTTCATTCTGGTCTACCACGCGGCCGGTCAACGCGACCTGTGCATGAACGCTGAGAACCGCCGCGAGGCCAGCCAACAAGAGGCGTGGCATAGGACAACCTGACGAATATTATATCCACCCCCAATATCCAGCCCCACAAACCGAACCGCGACCGCAAGGGAGTCGGTGCCCTTCCTAGCTCACGGCACAAACTGCGCCCGCTTGATCCAATCCAACTTCGGAAACCGCTGCACCAAATACTCGTTGGTCTCCTCCTCAACCCGCCCCCGATCGATCCACTTGCCTTCCGGACGCATCTCCCCATACCCCGCGTAGAACCGATCCACCACATCCATCCCCTGAATCACTTTGGCAAATGGAACAAATCGGTCCTCATCCAGAGCCGCATTGTCAGCTAGGTTGATAAAAATCTCAGTCGCCCGCGTATTGGCACCGGATTTCGCAAACGCCAGCGTCCCGCGCAGATTCTTCTCCCGCGGCGGATCATCCACAATGAACAACTTGCTCCAGTTAGCATGCACATCGAAATCCCGATGCACGCCGAACTGCGCGATAAACCCCGGCAGCACGCGAAAGAATCGCCCCTGATCGAAGTAATGCAGCCGCAGCAGCTCATGGAACCGGTCCACGCCATGCGGCGCCCACTCCCGCCGAGCCTCCACCACAAAATCGCTCTGCGATGTTTCGAACTTGACGCGAAAAACTTCGGGAACAACAACTTTCAGCGGTGCCTTACGGCAAGCAGATCCAAGCAGTAGTGCGAGCAGGATGAACGCTCTGGCGATAGACACTGGTGATTTGGTGGACGGCGGGGGGATCGAACCCCCGACCTCTGCATTGCGAACGCAGCGCTCTCCCAGCTGAGCTAGCCGCCCATCCTTGTGCGTAACTCCCTCCATTCTACAAAATCCGGTGACAGGATACTCATTCCCCGATTTGTAGAGTCACAACTCGCGCAAAAATCTCCCCACCCCGCAAACCGCCAAAAACACAAGCCAAATCGATTTCCAACGCTCAACCAACGCTCGCCCCGCTCCTCTCCCCCCTTATCCTGCAATTGGCGACGGGGTGCGGCATCATTCCTCCGCGAGGCCGGTGGTAACCTCGCGCCGCACCCCGGGGCGAAAAAAAACAAAGCCACCCCCAAGAATGGCGCATCGTGAAAAATCAACCCCCGCCCCTGTGGAAATCCTCCAGCAACTCTATAAAAAATAATCCACTTCCAAATGACACACCCCGAAACACAAAAGTCCCCGGATGCGCCGGAAAATCCTCCACACCAGCAACCAGCCACCAGCAACCAGCCACAGCCACGCACTGCTAAAATAAAGACTCCCCCTAGCAAATGCTCAAGCGCATCACCGTGCACGGCGCACGCCAGCACAATCTCAAAAATATCGACGTCGAAATCCCGCGCAACACCTTCACCGTAATCACGGGCTTGAGCGGCTCCGGGAAATCCTCGCTCGCCTTCGACACCATCTACGCCGAAGGACAACGCCGCTACGTCGAAACCCTCTCCCCCTACGCACGCCAGTTCCTGGATCAAATGGAGCGCCCCGAAGTCGACTCCATCGACGGCCTCAGCCCCGCCATTTCCATCGAGCAGAAAACCACCAACCGCAGCCCGCGCTCCACCGTCGGAACCATCACCGAAATTTACGATTACCTGCGCGTCCTCTACTCCTCCGTCGGCGTCCCCCATTGCCCCACCTGCGGCATCGAGATCTCGCGCCAGAGCAGCGAGCAAATCCTGCAGCAAATCCTCACCATTCCTCAGGGTGAGCGCATCATGATCCTCGCGCCCATCGTGCGCGGCCGAAAAGGCGAGTATAAGAAAGATCTCGAAAAGCTCTCGCGCCAGGGTTTCGTGCGTGCCCGCATCGATGGCGTCTTGCACTCGCTCGACGAAGAAATCCCGCTCGACCGCCGCAAGAATCACACCATCGAAGTCGTCATCGATCGCCTTCCGCTCAAGCCCGGCAGCGAAAAACGCATCGAAGCATCGCTCGAAACCGCCGCCAAGCTCGCCAACGGACTCGTAATCGTCGCGGTCGTCAATGGCGAAGAAAAACTCTACTCGCAAAAGCTCGCCTGCCCCAACTGCGGAACCAGCGTCCCGCAACTCGAGCCGCGTTCCTTTTCATTCAACAGCCCCTTCGGCGCCTGCGAAACCTGCAATGGACTCGGCAACACCTGGAGTTTCGATGCCGCCAAGATCATCGTGGATCCCTCCAAGCCCCTGCTCGACGGAGGCCTTGGACCAGGCGCCAGCTCTTCCTTCATGAATCAGCAGCTCACCGAAGGCGCCGCTCGCCTACGCATCAATATCAATAAGCCCTTCGAAGAGCTCTCCAAGCGCGCGCGCCAGCAGTTGCTCGAAGGCGATAAAGGATTCCCCGGCCTCGTCAAAATTCTCGACGAAACCTTCCAGGATTCCAGCCCCGCCTATCGCGACTGGCTGATGGACTATATGTCTCCCGCCGAATGCCCGGATTGTCACGGCCGCCGTCTCCGCCCCAGCAGCTTGTCCGTCCGCGTGAAGGGCGCAGGCCTCGCCGAAATCACCGAAGCGTCCATCGATCGCGCTCTCTCCATAGTTAAGACATGGAAGCTCAACGAGCGCGAGCATCAGATCGCCGGACGCGTGGTGGATGAGATCCGCAATCGTCTCGAATTTCTCACTGCAGTGGGTTTGAATTATCTGAGCCTGGCCCGTTCGGCCGCCACGCTCTCCGGCGGCGAGGCGCAGCGAATTCGCCTGGCCACTCAAATTGGCTCAAAGCTTCGTGGCGTCTTGTATGTCTTGGACGAACCCTCCATCGGCCTGCACGCGCGCGATAATGACCGCCTCCTCGATACTCTCACCCGCCTGCGCGATCTCGGCAACACCGTGCTGGTGGTGGAGCACGATGCCGAGACCATCGAGCGTGCCGATTATGTCATCGACCTCGGCCCCGGCGCCGGACGCTTGGGCGGCGGATTGGTGGCTTCCGGAACTCCCGCGGAAATCCGCCAGAATCCCGCATCGCTCACCGGCCAATATCTTTCCGGCGCGGTCAGAATCGACCCTCCTACAGGCCGCCGTCACGGCAATGGCGAAAAGCTGATCGTCCACGGCGCTCGCGAACACAATCTGAAAAACGTCACCGTCGAATTCCCCCTCGGCAGTTTCATCGTCGTAACGGGCGTCTCCGGCAGCGGCAAATCCACGCTGGTCAACGATATTCTCTATCGCTCTCTAGCGAAAGAAATCTACGGCTCCCACGGCACTCCCGGCCAGCATGATTCTATCGAGGGTCTGCAGCACATCGACAAAGTGGTCGAGATCGATCAATCGCCCATCGGCCGCACTCCCCGCTCGAATCCCGCCACCTACACCGGAGTCTTCTCGCCCATTCGCGATCTCTACGCCATGCTCCCCGAATCGCGCGAGCGTGGTTACAAGGCCGGCCGTTTCAGTTTCAATGTAAAAGGCGGTCGCTGCGAAGCCTGCCAGGGCGACGGACTGAAGCGCATCGAGATGAATTTCCTGCCCGATGTCTACGTCACCTGCGATGTCTGCCGTGGCCGCCGCTACAACAGCGAAACGTTGCAGGTCAAATACAAGGGCCACTCCATCGCCGATCTCCTGGAATCCACCGTCGAAGACGCCATCCCGGTGCTCGAAAACATTCCACAAATCCAAGCCAAGCTGCAAACTCTTCACGATGTCGGTTTGGGCTACATTCACCTCGGCCAATCCTCCACCACGTTATCCGGCGGCGAAGCGCAGCGCATCAAACTAGCTCGCGAATTGAGCAAGCGCCAGACCGGACGGACGCTTTATATCCTGGACGAGCCCACCACCGGACTCCACTTCGAAGACGTCCGCCGACTCCTTGACGTGCTACAGCGGCTGGTGGATCTGGGCAATACTGTCATTGTGATCGAACATCAGATGGACGTTATAAAATCGGCCGACCACATCATCGACATGGGCCCGGAAGGCGGCGAAAAGGGCGGCAGCGTTGTAGCGTCCGGAACTCCCGAGCAGATCCTGCGCTTCAAGAAAAGCCACACCGCCCACGCGCTGGAAAAAGTCCTGAAGAACGGACGAGTGGCATGAAATGCCACATGAGAGAAGCCGCATGAGCAAGTATGCTCACGACCCCCTAGATCTCAGCGGCCTACACACCATTCCCATCGCAGCCCGCGGCGGGAAGGTCACCGTGGAACACTTCGCCAAACCCTACGTCAACACCAACCGAACCGCGACCGTAAGGGAGTCGGTGCCTTGTCTAACGGCATTCCTAGACTCCCTCCCGCACATCCTAGCAGCCGATTCCTTCCGGGCAGTAGTCAGCGCGCTTCAAACCGCCCGCACCCGCAAAAAAATGATCCTCTGGGGCCTAGGCGGCCACGTAATCAAATGCGGACTGCCGCCCGTGCTTATCGATCTCATGCACCGCGGCTACGCAACCGCATTCGCCCTGAACGGCGCAGCAGCCATCCACGATTTCGAAATCGCCATCGCCGGTCAAACTAGCGAAGACGTAGAAGCCGTCCTACCCGACGGCCGCTTCGGAACCGCCGAAGAAACGGGTCGCGAGATGAATGCCGCGCTCAACTCGGAATACGGCTTCGGAGAAGCCCTGGGCCGGCATCTGGAAAAGATCGCCGATCCAAAATTCGCAAACGCGAGCCTACTCCACGAAGCCTATCGCCACTCAACACCGGTGACAGTCCATGTCGCGATCGGTACCGACACGCCCCACACGCATCCAACGGCAAAAGGCGACGTCATCGGCCGCGCCAGCCACCACGATTTCCGCCTGCTGTGCACTCTAGTCAAAGAACTAAACGACGGCGGCGTCTACCTGAACGTGGGATCAGCCGTCTTACTTCCAGAGGTCTTCCTAAAAGCCGTCTCAGTGGTGCGCAACCTGGAAAATCCGCTAGCAAATTTCACCACCGTGAATTTCGATTTCCTCCAGCACTACCGCCCCCGCGTGAACGTAGTAGAGCGCCCCCACGCCCGCTCCGGCGGCCAAGGCTACTCCATCACCGGCCACCACGAACTAATGATCCCGCTCCTAGCCGCCACTTTAATCGAGCGATCATGACTCCAAACGATCCGCAGCCACCAGCCACCAGCCACCAGCCACCGGCAACCACAAACGAGAAACGAGAAACGAGAAACGAGAAACCGTTTTGGAATTATCTCGACCTAGGCTTCTTCATCAGCCTCCTCCTCCCCTCCCTCTTCGTCGCCGCACTCCTAGTCAAGGCACTCGCCCCCATACTTCCCTTCGGCAATCCCTTCCAGGCACTGCTGGGCCAATTGATCGCTTACGTCCTGATCTTCACTTCCTTATATCTCTTGCTTCACCTGCGCTATGGACAACCATTCTGGCGCTCGCTCGGCTGGACATTTCCAATCGCTGCCGTAACGGCAAGTTTTCTCGCCGGACCGCTGCTCGCCATCACCATCGGCTTGATTGGCAACATTCTGCAAACTCCGGAAATAGCACTGCCATTCCAGAAGATGCTGGATAATCGCCCCACCGTTGTCCTGTTCGCGATCTTCGTTGTGGTCCTCGGCCCGCTCTGCGAAGAACTAGCTTTCCGAGGGTTCCTGATGCCATTATTGGTTCGATCTTTCGGCCCAGCCACCGGAATCATAGCGACGGGATTTCTGTTTGGTAGTCTTCACGGCCCCGAATACGGCTGGCACTGGCAACACGCTCTGCTGATTTCCGTCGCCGGCATGGTATTCGGCTGGGTGCGCTACAGAACCGGTTCAACCGCGGTGGCCGTAGCCATGCATTCTACTTACAACCTGACCCAATTAGCGGCGTTTCTCGTGCAAAACAGAAGCATATGATCGAGACCATCCAATGGACGAGTTCCGGTGTCGTGATGATCGATCAAACTCGCCTGCCTCACGAAGAAACCTACGTCACCTGCACGGATTACAAACAAGTGGCCGAAGCCATCCGCTCCATGGTCATCCGCGGCGCTCCGGCCATCGGCGTAGCAGCCGCCATGGGAATCGCGCTCGGCATGCAGCAAGCCGAATCCGCAGTTGAGTTCGATGAAATCTGCGACGCACTCGCCCGCACGCGTCCCACAGCGGTAAATCTCTTCTGGGCCATCGAACGCATGCGCCGCTTGTACTCGGAACTTCAATCGCGGTCCATCGAAGATATTCGCGCGAAGCTGGTCGCCGAAGCGCAACAAATCCGTCTGGAAGATATCGCTATCAACGAATGCATCGGCAAAAACGGCGCGCCGCTAATTCCGGATGGCAAAACCGTTCTCACACATTGCAACGCGGGCGCACTGGCCACTGCCGGCTATGGAACGGCACTCGGCGTGATTCGCGCCGCTGTCGCTTCCGGCAAGAAGATCGATGTTTTCGCCGATGAGACGCGTCCGTTCCTGCAAGGCGCGCGCCTCACCGTCTGGGAACTGCAGCACGATCACATCCCCGCCACTCTCATCACCGACAACATGGCCGGCCACTTCCTGCATTCCGGCAGAATTGGTTGCGTGGTGGTGGGCGCGGACCGCATCGCCGCCAATGGAGATGTCGCGAACAAAATCGGCACCTATTCAGTCGCCGTGCTGGCCAAAGAAAACGGCGTTCCGTTCTATGTCGCCGCTCCCATTTCGACGCTCGATCTCCGCCTCACAAGCGGCGATCAAATTCCCATCGAACAGCGCGCCGCTTCCGAAGTCACGCACGTCCAGGGCGTACCAGTCGCGCCCGACGGTACCGCGGTCGAGAATCCGGCCTTCGACGTCACACCCCATCGTTATGTCACCGCCATCGTTACCGAACGCGGCGTCACACGTCCCCCTTATTTGGAATCTTTGAGAAAGTTGGTAACGTAAGCCTTATGATCCGAAACATTTTCGCCCAAGTGGGGCAGGTTGCCAACCTGCGCGCCGATTGTCAATCGGCGCAACCTCGAGCTGGTTACTGTCCTCCGCAGAGGATGATACGCCTCTCATTCCTCATCGCCGCATTCGCCTGCGCTTTATTCGCCTCCGGAGAACTCTCCAACCGCCGTGCCCCGGGTTTCGCGCTTCCCGATCCCGAATACACGCACTTTTACGACTTGCAGGATTATCGCGGTAAGGTACTGTTGATCGAAATCATGGCCACCAATTGCCCGCACTGTCTGCTGCTCTCCACAACGCTCGAAAAAGTGAAGGAAAAGTACGGAGACAAGGTGGAAGTTCTGTCCGTGGTGCTGCCTCCCGACAATCAGACCACCATTGCGAAATACAAGTTCGTGAATAAAATCACCGTTCCCATCGTCTGCGATCAGGGACAGATGACCATCTCCTACATGAACGCGCGCCCCGGCATGGGCCATATCGACGTTCCGCACCTGTTCCTGATTGATCAGCATGGCATGATCCGAAATGATTACAGTTACAAAGAAGATGCCCGCGGCGTTTTCGAAGGTCCAGGATTGTACCCTGAAATCGATAAGCTCCTGAAATAAGCGGCTTTGAGGATGCCAGGCGCCCGAGTGTCCATTCTGATGCCGCTCTTCAACGAAGAAGAGTACGTCGGAACAATTCTGGAGCGGGTAATGCGAGCTCCGCTCCCGGAAGGCCTCGATCGCGAGATCATCGTGGTCGACGACGGCTCCACCGATGACTCAGCCGAGATCGTCGAAGAAATATCCGCGCGATACCCGGGCCTGATTCAATTGATCCGCTTCCAGCGCAATCTCGGAAAAGGCGCGGCCATCCGCGAAGCCATCGAGCACGCGAACGGCGACTATTGCGTGATCCAGGATTCCGACTTGGAGTACAACCCGGCTGATTATGTCGATCTCCTGCAGCCCCTGGTAGACGGTGTCGCCGACGTCGTCTATGGTTCGCGTTTCGCGATCGCCAAGCGCCGGCGCGTCCTCTATTTGTGGCACAGCGTGGCGAACCACATCCTGACAGCGATGTGCAACGTGGTCTCCGATCTGAATCTCTCTGACATCATGACCGGCTACAAAGCGTTCCGCACTTCGCTCCTGAAGACCATTCCAATTCGTTCCAACCGTTTCGGAATCGAGCCGGAATTGACCATCAAAGTCGCGCGCCGCTATGCCGAAACACACGAGGTTCCGGTCAGCTACGACGGGCGAACCTACGAAGACGGCAAAAAGATCCGGTTCAAGGACGCTGTGCAAATCGCCTGGGCGATTTTCCGATTCGGATTGATCAGCGATCTCTATAAGGACCCCGGCGCCGAGATCCTGGATGCCTTTTCCGCCACTTCGCGTTTCAATCTTTGGATGGCGGATACTATTCGTCCGTTTGTCGGCACGCGCGTTCTCGAGATCGGCGCGGGCATGGGAAATCTCACTCGTTACTTGTCGCGTCGGCGCGAACGCTACATCGCTACCGATCTTGATGCCGAACATCTGGTCCGGCTTCGCAATCGCCTGCGGCATCGGCCCAAATTGGAAACTGCGGTCCTGGATCTTGCGCGCACGGACGATTTCCAACCGTTTGCATATTCCATGGACACCGTGATTTGTTTGAATGTCCTGGAACATCTCAAAGACGATCTGGCATGCCTCCGAAATATTTACTCTGCGCTCGAACCCGGCGGCCGCGCAATCATTCTGGTTCCCGAGGGCCACAATCTGTTCGGCCAGGTGGATGTAGTGCTGGGTCACTACCGCCGTTATTCGCGCGAACAGCTTCGGGCGCGCATGGAAGAGGCGGGGTTCTCGGTGGAACGTATTCTCAACTTCAATCGCATTTCCCGGCCGGCCTGGTTTCTGAACTCGCGGATACTGAAACGTTCACGCTTGGGCCGTTTCCAGCTCAAGCTGTTCGACAAAATGGTATGGCTATGGCGTCGTATCGATCGATTCATCCCGTGGGGCCCCACGTCCATCATCGCCATCGCCGCGAAACCCGTTACCGAACCGCGACCGTAAGGGAGTCGGTGCCGTTTTTCATCGTGTTTCCGCCACTCCCACCAACGAATCCGCGCAGCCGTAATACAGAAACCATTTTCGATG
>DASYNU010000021.1:0-10027 GCA_036008345.1 Bryobacteraceae bacterium | reverse complement strand
ACAGCAGCCCACCAGCCACCAGCCACCAGCCACCAGCCACCAGCCACCAGCCACCAGCCACCAGCCACCAGCCACCAGCCACCAGCCACCACCAGCCACCAGCCACCAGCAAGCGCGAGCAATAATTGGACTGTGGCCTCTCGCTCACTCCTCCGCTCCCGCTCCACATCCAAACTCCTGGAGTGCTCCGCCACTTTTCTTTCTAACCACGCCACTCAATCCGAAATCCTGATCCTCGCTCCCACTCGCGCCGCCGCGCACGAGCTCGCCATCACGGCGTTTCAGCATGGCTGTCAAGGCATCCACGCCTTCACGCTCATCCAACTCGCCGCCCACCTGGCTGTACAGCCCATGGGACGTCGAGCGCTGGCGCCCATCAGCCGCCTCGGCATCGAAGCCATCGCCACTCGCATCGTAAGTGCCGCGCACCGTTCCAAAAAACTTCGCTACTTCTCGCCCGTCGCCCAGACTCCCGGATTCCCGCGCGCCCTCGCCCGCACCATCGCCGAGCTTCGGCTCCAAAGCGTCCCCACTCGCGAGCTTCTTTCCATCGGCCCACCCGGCCAAGACCTGGCTCAATTGATCGAGTTGTACGAGCAAGAGCTGGAGCAGCGATCGCTGGCGGACTTGCCCGTCCTGCTCGCCCTCGCAACCGAAGAAGCCGCCGCGACTGCGAATCGCTTCACTGGACTCCCTATCCTCATCGTGGATCTGACACTGGAATCCGAGAGCCACGAAAAGTTCCTCGCCGCCCTGATCGAAAAGTCTTCCGACGTCCTGGCCAGTGCCATCAGCGGCGCCGAGCAATCCATCGCGGCCGTCCTGAAAATAGCTCCCGAAGATCTTGACGGCGAACCGGCCATCACTTCGCTCGATCGCGTCCGCGCCTGGCTCTTTTCGCAAGACCAACCTCCCGCCGCTCCGCCCGACCCCGAGCTCCTGTTTTCGGCCCCGGGTGAAAGCCTGGAGTGCGTTGAAATAGCCCGCCGCATACGCACTCTCGCCGCGCAAGGTACCCCGTTCGATCGCATCGCGATCCTCCTGCGCAACGTCGAAGAATACCAGCCGCTGCTTGAGGAAGCCCTGCGCCGCGGGGCAATTCCAGGCTATTTCAGCCGAGGTGCGGCCCGTCCCGATCCCGCAGGCCGCGCCTTTCTCGCCTTGCTCGCCTGCGCCGGCGATGGTTGCTCAGCGTCGCGCTTCGCCGAATATCTGTCCATCGGTCAACTCCCCCCTGTCGATCAGAATGGCGCACCCATTAAACCAACCTTGCAGTGGGTGCCACCCGACGACGAAATCCTGGCCAATTTCTCCAGCGCGCCGCCCGCGCCCGAAACCACCCCGCTACAGAATTCCACGGACGAAACCACGCTAGCCGTCCCCATCGGATGGGAAAAGCTTCTCGTGGATGCAGCCGTCATCGGCGGCCACCATCGCTGGGCGCGCCGGCTGCGTGGACTCCGCGCCGAACTCCAGACTCAACTCCGCTCGCTCGACAAAGAAGATCAATCGCATCGCCCGCACATTGAGCGCCGCGTCCAACAGCTCACGCGCCTGGAATATTTCGCACTCCCTTTGATCGATATCCTCGGCTCGCTTCCCAAAGAAGCCCACTGGGGCGAATGGCTGGATCGCCTGTCGGATCTAGCCCGGATGGCCCTGCGTCAACCGGAATCCGTGCTTGCCGTCCTGAGCGAGTTGAGACCCATGGGCGAAGTGGGTCCGGCCACGCTCGAAGAAGTGTACGATGTGCTCTCGGAAAAAATGGGCTCGCTGCGCAACGATCCTCCGCGGCGCCGTTATGGCCATGTGTTTGTCGGATCCATCGATGAAGCCCGCGGCCGCGCCTTCGACGCCATCTTCCTCCCGGGCCTAGCCGAGGGGCTGTTCCCACGCCGCGCCTTGGAAGATCCGCTCTTACTCGACGAGCACCGCGTCAAACTTCAGCCCAGTAAGTCCCAGCCTGACATCGAGACATCCGCATCCCCGAACGTCAAGTCCCCGACTTGCCTCCTGGATACCCAAGCCCACCGCATTGCCCGCGAACGCATGCTGCTCCGTTCCGCCGCCGCGGCCGCCACCCAGCGCTTCATCGTCTCCTACCCGCGCATGGATGTCACCGAAGCCCGCCCGCGCGTCCCCTCTTTCTACGCGCTCGAAATCCTGCGGGCCGCCGAAGGCCGCCTTCCTTCTCTCCGCGAATTCAAAGAACGCGCGGCCTCGAGCGCCCACACTCGCCTGGATTGGCCAGCCCCGGCTGACCCCGCCATCGCTATCGACGATGCTGAGTACGACCTTGCATCCCTCCAAGCCGCGCTCAAACTTCCCAGCGACGTCTCCAAAGGTAGTGCCCGCTACCTGATGGACGTAAACGAAAGCCTGGCGCGCTCCCTGCGCACCCGAGGCCGCCGCTGGCGCAACCGTTGGACTCCCGCGGACGGCCTGGTGGATCCCGACCCCGCGACACTGAAGGTTCTGGAATCTCACCGCTTCTCCCAACGCAGCTACTCGCCGTCTTCGCTGCAGCATTTCTCCGCGTGTCCCTACCGCTTCCTGCTGCAGGCTATTTTCCAATTCCAGCCCCGCGAAGCACCCGTCCCTCTCGAACAAATGGACCCGCTCACACGCGGCGCCCTCTTCCATGAAGTTCAATTCCAGTTGTTTCGCAAATTGAAAGAAACTAGCTTGCTTCCCATTTCCAGCGCCACTCTCATCCAGACCTTGGACCTCACCGATCAGGTGCTGGATCGTGTAGCGGCTGAATTTGAAGACGATCTCGCGCCCGCCATCCAGCGCGTCTGGAAAAGTGAAATCGAATATGTCCGCACCGATCTCCGCGGCTGGATTCAGCAAGTCGCCGCTTCGCCGCCCGATTGGCTGCCGCTGCACTTCGAGTTCGCGTTTGGCCTCGCCCCCAACCCACATCGCGATCCTCACAGCACAACGGAGGAAGCCACCATATTGAAGGGCATCCGCCTGCGCGGCGCAATCGACTTGATCGAAAAGCACGCCACGCGCGATATCCTGCGCGTCACCGATCACAAAACCGGCAAAGCGCCTCAAAACCGTCCGCAATACGTGGGCGGCGGCGCAATTCTCCAGCCCTTGCTCTACGCCCTGGCCGCCGAACAACTGCTCGGACGGCCTGTGGAATCCGGCAGCCTGTTCTTCTGCACGCAGCGCGGCGATTTCTCCACCGTGAGCATTCCTCTCGACACGCAATCGCGCCAGCGCGTGGCGCGCGTTCTCGAAACCATCGAACAGTCCGTTGAAACTGGTTTCTTGCCCGCCGCTCCGCAAACCGGAGCTTGCACGATTTGCGATTACCGCCCCGTCTGCGGCCCCTACGAAGAACAGCGTTCCAAGCGCAAGCAACAGGATCGCCTGGAGCCGCTCATCACCATTCGTAATCTGCCATGACGCCCACACCGCATCCGCAAATCGACGACCGTGCCGCGCGCCATCGCATCCGCACCTCGCTCGCGGAAAGCCTGCTGGTGGAGGCCTCAGCCGGTACCGGAAAAACCACGGAGCTGGTCGCGCGCATCGTCGCCGTCCTCGCAACTGGCGCGACCAGCATCGAGCGAATCGTCGCTGTCACTTTCACCAACAAGGCCGCAGGAGAGCTGAAGCTGCGTCTTCGCCAGGAGCTGGATAGCGCGCGCGAAACTGCGGCCACCTCCACCGAGCGAGCCAATATCGAAAGCGCGCTCGAACATCTGGAGGAAGCCTCCATCGGCACCATCCACTCTTTCTGCGCCCAGATCCTGCGTGAGCGTCCGGTGGAAGCGGTGGTGGATCCGGCCTTCGAAGAGCTCACCGAACAACAAGCCTCGCGCATCTTCGAGCGCGCCTTTCGCGCCTGGTTTCAACGGAAGCTTTCGGAGGGCGCCCCCGCATTGCGTCGTGCCTTGGCGCGGCTGGCCGCGCGCGATTCGGTGGACGCCAGCCCGCCCATCACCCAGCTCCAATATGCCGCCTGGAAACTAATTGAATGGCGCGACCATCCCGCACCCTGGCGCCAGCCGCCCTTTGATCGCTCCGCCGAAATCGATCATCTGGTCGAGGAAGTGACGCTGGTAGCCGAAGCCGCGTCCCGCTGCCGCAAATTCAACGACAACCTGGTTCGTTCGCTGCGCCCCGCCCAAGCCCTCATCACTTGGATCGAGCGGTCCGAAAAAGCCGCCACACGCCAGCGTGACTATGACACGCTCGAAAGCCTTCTCATCAAACTCCTGCGCGATTTGAAGCGCGACACCAAAAAAGGCTCCGGCTTCTTTGCGGATTGCGTCCCGCGCGAACAAGTGGTCGGCGCCCGCGCTCAGCTAATCGGCCATCTCGAAAAATTCCAGGCTGACGCCGATGCCGATCTCGCCGCCACGCTGCGCGGTGAAATGTGGGAACTGGTCGAAAATTACAACGCTAGAAAGCTCCGCGCCGGCAAGCTGGATTTTCTCGACCTGTTAATCCTGGCTCGCGACCTGGTGCGCGATAAACCCGAAGTCCGCCGCTACCTTCAGAACCGTTTCACTCACATCTTCATCGATGAGTTTCAAGATACCGACCCGCTGCAAGCCGAAATCCTGCTGCTTCTGTCCTCCGATGACGCCCAGCAATCGGACTGGCTTCGAGTTATACCCAAGCCCGGAAAATTATTCGTCGTCGGCGATCCCAAACAGTCCGTCTACAAATTCCGCCGTGCCGATGTGGTGCTCTATCGCTCCATTCGCGATGCGTTGGTCGCGCGCGGTGTGGGCGCTCTGCAGCTCACCACCAGCTTCCGTGCTCTTGAACCCATTCAACACTGCGTCAACAACGCATTCCATTCCGAAATGCAGGATGATGGCCAGTCCGGCCAAGCCGCTTACTCCCCGCTGCTGGGCAACACGCCGCCCATTGACGGCCAACCCAATGTGATCGCTCTGCCGGTTCCGCGGCCCTACGGAACCCAGCGCGTTTCGAAGATTTCCATCGACGCTTGCCTGCCGGATACCATCGTGGCCTTCGTCGAATGGCTGGTCCGCAAGAGCGGCTGGAAAGTTCGCGACCCGGAGAATCCCGATCACCTCCTCCCGGTCACGGAAAAACAAATCTGCATTCTCTTCCGCCGCTTTACCAATTACGGACGCGATATCACGCGCGATTATGTCCGCGCTTTGGAAGCCCGCGAGATCCCGCACCTTCTGGTCGGCTCGAAATCCTTTCACAACCGCGAAGAAGTGGAAACCCTGCGGGTCGCCCTGACCGCCATCGAATGGCCTGAGGATGAGCTGTCCCTCTTCGCCACGCTCAAGGGATCGCTGTTTGCGATCCCCGACAATCTGCTGCTGCGCTTTCATCACGAGATCGGCCGCATGCGGCCTTTCCGGGCGATTCCACAAAATCCTGCTCCGGAATTTAAACCTATAGTCGATGCTCTCAGCCTGCTCGCCTCTCTGCATCGCCAGCGCAATCGGCGGCCCATCGCCGACACCGTAAACTCGTTGCTGGAATCCGCGCGCGCCCACGCCGGATTCGCTCTGCGCCCAGCCGGTCACCAGGTGCTGGCCAACGTCTATCGCGTCGCCGATCTTGCGCGCAGCTTCGAGCTCTCGGGCGGAATTTCCTTTCGCGGTTTCATCGAAGAGCTGGAAACGCAAGCCGAAAAGGCCGAATCCCATGAGGCCCCTGTGCTCGAAGAAGGCGCTGAAGGCGTCCGCCTGATGACCGTGCATTCCGCCAAAGGATTAGAGTTCCCGATTGTGATTTTGGCCGACATGACCGCCAATATCGCAGCCGGCGATCCGGACCGGTACGTCGATGCACGTGCCGGTCTGTGCGCCACCCGTTTGCTGCGCTGCGCGCCTTGGGAACTGCGCGACGACGAATCCGAAGAACGTCTGCGCGAGCGCGCCGAAGGTGTCCGCGTGGCCTACGTTGCCGCCACGCGCGCCCGCGATCTTCTTGTCGTCCCCGCGGTTGGCGATCAGGAAATGGACGGCTGGCTCGGCCCGCTCAACAAAGCCATCTATCCGCCGCCGGATCGCTACCGCAACTCGACACCGGCCCCAGGTTGCCCCAAATTCGGCAATGCATCCGTAATCGATCGTCCGTTTTTCTTCACCGACGAACCCTCCGTGAAGCCGGGTCTGCACTCGCCCCAGCAAGGCACACACTCGGTTGTTTGGTGGGATCCTCGCACCCTGAATCTCGCACCGCCCGCCAATCTCGGACTCCGGCGCGACGAAATCCTCATGCCCTCCGAACCAGAATCGCAGAGCAGCTTAACCGCTTACCGCGCCTGGCAGCAAAAACGTGAGCTCATTACTGCCGCTGCCCAAGTCAAACAGTTCGACATCTTCACGGCCAGCGAATCGAGCGACCCCCCGGATTTCACGACAGAAGTAACCATCCACGCCATCGCGAAGCCCGCGGGACGCGCCACCGGTCCAAGATTCGGCACGCTGGTCCACACCATCCTGCGCGACGTCCCGTTCGACGCCGATCGCGCAGCGATCACCGTCCTGGCGCAAGTTCATGGCCGGCTATTAGGCGCCACTCCGGACGAAATCGAGCAAGCCATCCAATCTGCCGCAGCCACCCTCGCTCACCCGCTGATAACGAGAGCGCGCAGCGCCGCGCGCCTGCACCGCGAACTCCCCATCATCCTGAAATTGGAAAATCAGAAAGTGCTGGAAGGCATAATCGATCTAGCATTCCTCGACCAAGGCACCTGGCAAATCGTGGACTTTAAGACCGACGCCGACATCACCGCGAACCAAGCGCACTACAAGCGCCAACTCCACTGGTACGCAAAAGCAGTTTCAGCATTGAACAACGCCCCAGTCCACGCAAACTTGCTCAGCATATAAACCGAACCGCGACCGGCAGGAAGCGCCACCACGATCGCCCATGACACTCCCAGTCGCGGCTCAGTTAACGTGGGCCAGCAACCAGAAACGAGAAACGAGAAACGATTTTTAATCACACCGCAACGCAATCAACGGATCCACCCGCGTAGCCCGCCGCGACGGTATATAACACGCCGCCATCCCGATCAACGTCAGCAGTGCGACCACACCCGCCAGCGTAATAGGATCGTGCGCCGAAATCCCCCAGATCTCGCTGGCCAGCACGCGTCCCACCACCAGCGTAAGCGCCAACCCAACTCCAATGCCGATCAAGATGAACCGGAGCCCGCCCATCATCACCTGCCCTCTCACATTCCCTGGAGTTGCGCCCAACGCCATCCGTATCCCAATCTCGTGGCTCTGTTGCGAGACCGTGTAGGAGATCACGCTGTAAACTCCGACGCTCACCAGTATCAAACCGATCCCAGCGAATACCGAAAACAGCGTGAGGCTGAATTTCGGCTGCGCAAACTGGAACATATCCAACTGCACTTTGATCGTAGTGGTCTGCTGCGGCACCAGGTTCCGGTCCATGGCCCAGATCTGGTCATCCATCGCCTTAACCAGTGTGGCCGGATTCCCGTCAGTCCGCAGGAAAACAAAGTAAATGCCGTAGCTCGTGAACGAATAAGGCGCGTAAGCCTCAGGCTGTACTGCATTCCGCAGGCCGTTGTTCTTAACGTCCGAAACAACTCCGATGATTTCAAACCAGGGACTTGCGATTGGCGTAGGAGCCTTCGCCAGCGCCTCCAACTTCACCTGTCTGCCAATCGGACTCTCGCCCGGAAAGTATTTGGACGCAAAAGTCTGGTTCACCACTGCTACCTTGCGCATGCCCGCTACATCTTCTTCCGAAAGCAGCCTCCCACCCATCAGCCGCGTCCCAAGTGCCTGGAAGAATTGCGCGCTGCACAGAACCATACCACCTTTCCAAATATCCGAATGCGTTTTCCCGCTCACTTCAAAATCGGTGTTGATTCCACCGAACGGTGGAAAGTCCAAAGCGCCCGCCGCCGCCGTTACGCCCGGCAGATCCCGAAGCCGAGGCAGCAAATCGCGCAGGAAGCGTGTCTGTTGTTCCGGCGTCTTGTACCGCTCCGCCGGCAATTGGATTTGAGCCGTCAGCACTTTCTCGGGGGGAAATCCCAGATCCACGTCACGCTGCATAAAGAAACTGCGCATCAGCAGGCCAGCGCCCGCCAGCAGCACCAGCGATAGCGCAACTTCACTGACGATCAACGCATTCCGCAAACGCCCCCGCCGGAACCCGCTGTTGCCGCGCCCCGTAGTCTTCAACGCATCGTTCAGATCGCGCCCCGCGGCGCCCAGCGCTGGCGCCAATCCAAACAGCACCGCGGTCAAGAGAGCAGCCGCAAGAGTTGCCAGCAACACTGGAGCGTTCATGCTGATGTCCGCCTCGTCCGGAAAAGTGAATTGCGGCAGCAGAGCGATCAGACCCTTCAGCTCCGCCCACGCAAACAAGCAACCCGCCGCCGCCCCGGCTAGCGCCACCAGTACGCTTTCCACCATTAACTGACGGACCAGCCTCCAACGACCCGCGCCCAGCGTAGCCCGCACGGCAAATTCTTTGTCGCGAGCCGTCGCCTTCGCCAGTAACAGATTCGCCACGTTAGCGCACGCGATCAGCAACAACAACCCGACCGCGGCCAGCAACGTATACAGCGTGGTCCGGAATTTTCCCACCACGTTATCCACCAGCGGGTTGACCCGCACTTCAAACTGCTTCGGATAATTCCGCGGATACAATTTCGCCAAACGGTGACCGAGAATCTCCAAATCGGGCCCCGCGGATTTAGGCGTCAATCCCGGCTTCAGATGCCCCAGCATGAAGAAGAACGGCGCTAGTTGACCCGCTTCCGCCCGATTCACAAAGGTAGGCAGCCACAAATCCGCGCCCCACCATGCGAAACGCTTGGGCATGATCCCAACCAACGTAGTGGGCTTGCCATTCAAGATATAAACCTTGCCCACAATGCTCCGGTCCATCGCGAATTTCTTCTTCCACACTTTGAAACTCAGCACAAACGCCGGCGGCGCCCCAGGCTTCGCGTCCTCTGGCGTCAGAGCGCGGCCCACCAAAGGAGGGATGCCCAGAAACTCGAACGTGTTGCCAGTCACATCGGCTCCCCGGAACGATTCCGGCGCCCCCGTGCCGGTCATGAGCACACCCTCGGAATGCAGCCCGATCGTGCGATCGAACACGTGATTTTGCTCCTGGTAATCCAGGAACTCAGGCGGCTCAAAGAATTCGCGCCCAAACGGTTCGCTGCTGGTATTGTCGTGGATCATGACGGCCATCAGCCGCTGGCCATCGGTATAAGGAAACGGCTCTAACAGCACGTTGTCGATAACGCTGAAGATTGCAGTAGTAGATCCGATGCCCAGTGCAAGAGCCAATACCGCGGTAAATAGAAAAGCGCGATCCTTGATGAGAGTCCGAACGCCGTAACGAAGGTCTTGCCAGAAAGAGCCCATGTATACTATACGGCTCCATCCCGCAAAAGTGTCTGGATTTTTTCACTTAGCAATAATGTCGGCGGAATAACCTGAATTGTCCATCACCAGTAGCCCAGCAGTTTCACGATCATCTCCGGCCGCGCGCGTCGGAATTGACCATCGTCTTGGCATCGAGGGCAAACCGTCACTTCCGCCGAGTACCGGCCACAAATAACGAGTTCGGGGTGACGCGCCAAAAGCTCGTGCGCAAGTTGTGCGGCCTGGTGAAATGCTTCGGCCTCGGAGCGGCCATGATCCTGCCACGCAACATCGATTTTGGCGGGATCGCCGAGGCCGGCTAATCGCCGAAACAGATGCGCGTGCTTTGGGTCAATGCTTGCGCCCCTTCGAAGATGACCCAGCATCAGAGACGTCGTTCTAGCAATAAGATCCTCCAGCGAAATCACCGTGAGTCCCAACAGCCGCTCAGCCCGCGTCAGCGTGGCGCCGAACTGCCGGAACAAATCAATGCGCAGCGCTTGTTCGGGATCAATCAGTTGAAGCAGCGTTTTTCCTTCGGGCGCGTGTGGGTGGACATGATGCACCAGAAATCCACCAGCCATCGAGCTTGGAATGGATGTGAAGCTCTCCACCACAAAATCCAGGTCGTTCAGCGGATG
>DASYNU010000020.1:0-20073 GCA_036008345.1 Bryobacteraceae bacterium | reverse complement strand
AGTTTTGGCTGACTGGCTGGGGTGAGGTGATGTGATCGATGTGGCATGCGTTTCCAAGGTTAGAGTACGACGCGGTGGGTGAAATTGTAGGGTTGGAGGCGGTTAAGGGATTGGTGGGGAAGGGAGAATATATTTTAATTGGTGGTAACTTGAACTTCTGGCTGCAGCTAAGCTCGCGGGGGTCAGGGAGCATGCGCCCGACTGCGCCTGATCGTAGTGCTCGGCTGGCTTAGTCAGGGCTGCAAGTAGAGCACTGGCAGGGCACGGCCCTGCCCCACAGCGCCTATAATGTTCATTACTTATGCTATTTTGTTCAGGCGCTTCTTCCGTTTTACTCGCGATGTTGCTGGGTTCCGCAATCGTCCAAGCGCAGCAACCCACCACTGCAGCTGATGCTCCTACGCGCGATACCAGCTACATCGACGCGCAAGGGACCGCGCATATCACGCGGGTGGTTCCTGTTCCGAAGACCATCAGCGCCGAGGCGCAGCGCCGGCTGAGCCGGGCCGAGCCTGACCAGGGCCCACCGCAATCGCTGGCCGAGCGACGCAAAGGTACGGATGCTTACACGGCGCGAGCGCGAGTGGAATGGAGCCGCATCTGTCCCAATCAACTGGTTGAAGACAAGATAGCCGGCGTTCCGGTTCGCATTGTTACTCCCGAAGGGATGCCGGACGCCAACCGTGACAAGGTTCTCCTTAACTTGCACGGCGGCGGCTTCAACTCGGACTCCGGCTCCTACACCGAGTCAATTCCCATTGCAGGCTACAGCAAGATCAAGGTGGTGGCGGTGCTTTACCGGCTGGCGCCAGAGCATCCGTTTCCCGCGGCGGTGGATGATTCGGTGGCTGTCTATAAGGAGCTGCTCAAAACTTATAAGCCCGAACACGTGGTGATCTATGGGACGTCGGCAGGGGCGGTTCTCACGGCTGAGGTAGCCGCGCGCCTGAAGCAACTGGGACTACCGCTGCCAGCGGCTCTCGGCATCTTCAGCGGCCTAGGCGACTTTGCCCGGCACGGCGACTCGGAAGCGATCTATTCCTTGCGGGGCTTCTCAGGACATCTGGATCCGCCTGCGCCAGAAACTCGTGACGGGGAGTATTTAGCCGGTACCGATCCACGGGATCCCGTGCTCTCACCAATATTTAGCGACCTGCATGGATTGCCGCCTACGCTGTTTATCACTAGCGGGCGCGATCTGCTGCTCTCCGGCACCGTGAACCTGCACCGCGCCTACTTGAACGCCCAAGTGGATGCGCGGCTGGTGGTTTTTGACGCGCTGGCGCATGCTTTCTGGTATGACTCCACGCTGCCTGAGGCGATCGAGGCCAACCACATGATGGCGGATTTCTTCGTGCAGCAGATGAGAAAATAAGGTACTGATTCCTGGCCGTGGGTCAGAGGTAACCTGCGAGCCTATGGCTGATCGGCGCAAACCGCGCGGGTTGACAACCCGCTGCAGGATGGCATCCCAATGTCACTTAGTTTTCCCGCTTGTAGGATAGGGACCATCGTGGGGCCATGACCTGGCAAGTCGGCCATGAGCCGGTTTGTCGCAAACGTGGACGAAACAATGGTTTGCCCGCGCTGGAAGGTCACTTCCTCTGGGTCCCGGCAGGGCATGGCCCTGCCCCACTAGGTCCCAAATCTCGGTTCTGGCCAAACTAAGTGACACTCATTCCGAGATCTGATATTGTTCGAGCTTACCGTCCATCGCTGCCCTTACCTCCAGATTCAGAGTCTTCTCGGGAAATACGATGCGGTAGCCGCGCGCGGTGAATCCGCCGCGCAACCCGGAGTTCAAGAGCTCGAAGCTTTTGGGCTTGCCCAGCGGTTTCAGGCTGGTGGAATAATCTCCGATCACTTCCGCGGTGAAGTAGGAATTGCCGTTGCCGGTGAACAGCGCACGGTCTAACCGGCCATCCTGGAGACCCGCAAAAATGGTCTTGGCTTGTTCCAGCAGTTTTGCAGCATCCGGATCCTGGGCCGGCGCGAGCAACAGCGCTTCGAGACCGCGAGTGATCCGACCTGGTGCGGTGGATCCGTCCTTGTTCGAGAGCACCACCACGGCCAGCTTCAAATCCGGCCAGACGGTGTTCTGGCTGGTAAAGCCCGACACTGCGCCACCGTGACTGAGCCGCGGGTGGCCGTCCGAGCCCGAGACTCCGACGCCGAGCGCGTACGAAGTAGGAGCGCCATTGTTCAGACGAATAGGTGTAATCAACTCCTGGAATGACCGTTCACTGAGCACGCTCTGGTTTATCAATCCGGCATCCCAGAGCGCGAGATCGCGCGCGGTCATAGCCAACTCGCCCGCCGCGAACAGCCACCCGGAAGCTTCTGGAATTACCGGATGCAGCGGTCCGATGGCATAGCGAATATAGCCGGCCGCATCGGAGCGAGTGAGCGGCTGATGATCCAGGTCATAGACGGACTGCATTCCGAGCTTCGAAAATATCCGGGTCCGCAGGAACTCGAATGCCGTGACACCGGTGGCTTTCTCGAGGACGCGGCCAGCGACGACGAATCCAGTATTACTGTATTGCCAGGCGGTTCCGGGCTCGAAGTCGAGCGGCTTGCTGGCCCACCGGGTCAAGATGCCATCGGCGGTGACGGGTTCCCGCATAAACGGAGGGACGTAATCCTGCGGATAGTAGTCCTGATAGCCGGCCGTATGCGAGAGCAGCTGTCGAATGGTGATGTCGCTCGCGCGCGTCAAGTTGGGCATATATTTGCCCACGCGATCGTTAAGCGACAGCTTGCCGTCCTCAGCCGCCAGCAGGATGGCGCCCGCGAGGAATTGCTTGCTCACTGACCCGATGGAAAAACGCATCCCGGCCGCGGCCGGAGTTTTGGGATCCAGACGGGCGTCTCCATAGGCCCTGGCGAGCGCAACCTTACCGTTCTGGACGACCGCGATGGATACTGCCGGAGTCCCGGATTCCGCCAACGCTTTGGCCACCAGTTTATCTATCGCGGAGCCGGTCTCATCGGTCAGCTGCGCTTTTAGGCAGGCTACGCTGAATGCAACGAGACAGAAAATACGGATCGACATTGAGAACTCCTTGGGATGCGCTTGTCATTGGAACTTCCCGGGCGACTTCCCGGAACTTTAGCACAAATTCTTAAGGTGGGGGCGTTTTGCCGCGCTGCGTGACATCGATGCTGTTTGTTGGGTTCGTGGTGGCGCTTCCTGGCGGTCGCGGTTCGGTTTTTCGTGTCGCCACGACCCCGGGAGTGTGATAATGTCGGACTCGTACGAAAATCTTGAAAGCGAGGGCACGAAACGATGACCCGCGATCCGTACGTTTTTGGTTGCTTCGTAATTGCTCTAGTGGGATTGGCAGGCTGTTCCAGCAAACCTACCGCCAAGCAGGAGGCCGCAACTCCTCCCGACAAAATCCAAGGGAAAGCCCAGGTAATGCTCGACGAAACCGGGGCGTCAGACACCGCTCTGAACGCGGGAGGGCCTTCCGTCTACCTTCTGGTGGATGGCTTGAATCGCTACCGGCTGTACTTCAACAAGCCCTTTCAGGTGGAAGCCGGGCAGGAGTACATAGCCGAGGGCGTCTATGCGCAAAAGGCCATCGATGCGATTGGCGATCCCGACCAGGGCAAGAACGGCTATCCGCTTGAATCGAGCTGCGCGCGCGTGGTGAGAATGGCCTGGCCGGGGCTGGCCATGGATGCCTCGGATTCATACTCCAGCAGTTTGCGCGTCAAGGTGCAACGCTTTCCCGCGCGACCCGTATTTTTGGTGATGCGGATAGAGCCCGTTGCGGCCGCCGATGCCGCAAAGCAAAAGAAAGAAGCGGGAGCCGCGAAGAAGGAAGCGCCGAACGTTTCCGTTCCCGCGGACAAACAACGCGCTCTGCTGGTGGAGGGGCCGACCGCGATGCCCGCGCCCCTTTGGGAACCCGCAGGCGGAACGGCTCATTGCAAAGTGGTGATCGATGAGCAAGGCAAGATTGCGGAGATGAATAGCGGCGCGCAACTGTGCGAAACGGTGCCGTGGGTTCAGTTCCGTTTTCAGCCCACAGTGAAAGGTGGACACCCGGTGAGAGTGAGTACTGAGGTGGAAGTGAAGTTCGATCCGAGAAAGTAGTGGATTTGGTTATTCGGTTGTTCGGTTATTCGGTTCGCTGGATTGGTTCAGTCGATGGTCTCCGAGATACTGTTGGGTGGGTGGAACTCAAGTGAGCGGGACACTTTACGTGGTGGCTACGCCCATCGGCAACCTGGAAGACATTTCGCCGAGGGCTGTGCGGATTTTGGGCGATGTGGACCTGATTGCGTGTGAAGATACCCGGCACACGCGCAAGCTGCTGGATCGTTACAGCATCTCAAAACCATTAATCAGCTATCACGAGCACAACGAACAGCCGCGCTCGACGGAGTTATTGACTGAATTGCAAGCGGGGAAGAACATCGCGCTGGTGTCCGACGCCGGCACTCCGCTAATCGCGGATCCGGGATACCGGTTGGTGGAGCAAGCCCGCAAGCAGGGCATCGTGGTGGTTGCAATTCCGGGCCCTTGCGCCTTAATCGCGGCTCTGAGTGCTTCCGGACTGCCCACCGATCGATTCCTGTTCCATGGATTTCTGCCGCCCAAGCAAGGACAGCGCAGGAAGCTGCTGGGAGAATTGAAGCCGCTGGAAGCTACGTTGGTTTTCTACGAAGCGCCGCATCGGATTCTGGAAACGCTGGAAGACATCGCGGCGACATTGGGCGAACGGCTGGTGGTGCTGGCGCGTGAGCTGACCAAAATCCACGAAGAGTTTCTGCGCGGCACGCCGGAGGAACTGCGGGCCGCTCTGGGCGAACGTCCGTCGATCAAGGGCGAATTCACGGTGATGGTAGCTAGAGGTGAATCCGCGGCCAGTGACGACACTCCTCTGGATGCGGCGGTGGAGAAGTTAATCGAATCCGGCGTCCCGCGCATGGAAGCGCTGAAGACGGTAGCACGCCAACGGGGGCTTTCGAAGCGCGACGTTTATAAAAAGCTGCATGAGCGCTAACGAATATCACTTCGTCACCGGCTGGCGCGTGGAAAGTACGGTGGAAGAGATTTCGGACGTATTGGGGGATCCGACTGATCTGACGCGCCGGTGGCCAGCGGTATACCTGGCGGTCACCCAGGGATGGCTCCCATACACCTTGCACTGGTTCTTTCGCGTAACGGAATCCAGGCGACCTTACGGATTCTTGTTGCAGGCTTGGGGCGACTTCGAGGGCACCGGAATATTGGACCTTTGCGCGAGAGGGACGCTTCGTCAATATTACTTACGATTGGAGAATTCACGCGGAGAAGCCGCTGCTGCGGTATTTGTCAATCCTGATGAAGCCGGTCTGCTCCGCGAATCATGGCTGGGCAATGGCGCGGGGCGAAGAGTCACTCACGGCGGAACTGGCGCGGCGCGCGGGTGCGGGACAACATTCAGCGGGGCAAGCATGCTGATGCGGGCCGTATTTTCCAATGGAGCGCGCTTCGAATCCTCCCAGGCGCTCGCAAATCAATTCACGGATCATGGCCAGGAATTTCGGATGAACGCCGACGGTGGCTGCGCGGACCATCCGTAGCCCGCGTTCTTCCGATATAGCGCGGGCTTCGGTGTCCAAGTCGTACAAAACTTCCATGTGATCCGAAATAAAGCCGATGGGCGCCACTACAATATTCCGCCCAGGTTCGATGGCACGCAGCACATCGCCGATGTCGGGCTCCAGCCAGGGTTGCCCGGGCGCGCCGCTGCGGCTTTGATACACCAGCATCGAAGAGCCGATGCCGAGACTTTCCGAAACCAACCTGCACGATTCGTGAAGCTGTTGCTCATAATCGCTGGATTCCGCCATCGCCCGCGGAACGCTGTGCGCGGTGAAAATAACTTGGGCGCCGGGGATTTGATCCAGCGCCGCGCGCACTCGATCCGAGAAAGCCTCTATGAACAACGGATGATTGTAGAACGTCCGCAGCTTGTCTATTTCAGGCGCGCCCGGGCCCACTTCCGCGCGCGCCTTCTGGATATCCTCCAGATATTGCCGGCATCCGGAGTACGAGCTGAACACCGAAGTGGCGAAGGCCAACGCGTGACGAACCCCGTCCGCCTGCATCTTCCGCAGCGTTGAAGTGACGAAGGGATGCCAGTTGCGATTGCCCCAGTAGATCGGAAGATGCGGCCCGTTACGTTCAAGCTCGTCACGAAGGCGGGCGATCAACTCGCGGTTCTGCTCATTGATAGGACTCTTGCCGCCGAAGTGATAATAATGCTCAGCGACTTCGAGCATCCGCTCGCGCGGGATATTGCGTCCGCGCAGCACATTTTCGAGAAACGGCAGCACGTCATCCGTTTGGTCCGGCCCACCGAACGAGAGAATTAGTAGCGCATCGTAATCTGCTTCGGCCATCCACCTACATTATCGCCAGTATCCGCGACGGAAGCGCCACGAACGGCCGTGCGGCTCCCAATAAGGCCGCACCCAGACAGCGCGTGCATGCGGCGCCCTGCGCCATCCACCAGTGGCCCACACCCATCGGCCACCACGCAGGTCCCAAAATCCATCCGCCCACACATAGCCCGGGCCCGGCGCGTAGCCCACGGCTCCTACGGCCAACGGCGCCGGCGGCGGAGGAACCTGATATGCAACGTACGCCTGCGATGCGCAAGCAGTGAGCGCGGAGGATGCAAGCATCACACCGGCCAAAACAGTTTGTTTCATTGTCATGAGAATGCCTCCTACATCCGGTTGGACTGCGAGGCTGTTCTGACTGGTTTCGCTTATGAAGGCTAAGTAATATTAGCTTCGATTCATGCGATCGGTCGAGTCCCCTTGCTTACGCGCGGGGCTACGATTGAATTGGATCGATTAACCACCGGCCAATCTGCGCCGCGTGCATAGTAACCCCCGCGTAAGCGAGGGGACTGGCCGGAACTCGCGATCATGCGCGGTCGCCAGATTTATTGTGTAATGGCAACCTGCACCGCGGGGCTGCACACTCCCGCATACGGATTGTTACCGCATACAGCCACCGTGGCGGTGGCACCGGTCAAACCGTCCGGCAACTCGACGTTCACTTGCTGCACTCCCACTAAGCCAGGGGCTGGTCCACCGAACTCTGGTTCGACAGACTTGCCGTTGACTTGAGCGCTAATCGTACCGGCGCCAGACAAGCCAGTCGCGTAGATTTGCAGAATGCTGCCGGCCTTGGCCGGATGACTGGGACCATTGACCTCGCCGTCCTGGTTCAAGATTCCGCCTCCGAAGATGCCCGGATTGAATGCCGCCAAGGGCACCTGCTGAGTCAGGCTGGACGTCCCGTCCACAACTACCAACAATTGCGCGGAGGTCACGCTGCTGAGTCCGGAAGGAACTACTAGATTGATCTGCGTAGCGTTGTCGTACAGAATTTGGGCGGGCTTTCCACCAAACGTCACCACTACTTTTTTCCCGGCGAGCGCGGTGCCCAGCAGCGAGGCGATGGATCCGGGAACCGCGGGTCCAGCGGCAAAACTGGCTGCGTTGACGACGCTCGAAACCGTTGGAATCGCCGTAGGAGGCGCCTGCGCCGTAACTACAAACGTGATGGGAATTGAGGCGGAACCTGGCTGCGGTCCCGCATATACCGTCAGGACGGCTTGATAGGTCCCGGGCGTCAGGTTTACAGGTGATGCATCTACGCGAATGGTGGTGTTGTCGATCCCGTTGTCCGGATACAGCGTCAACCAGCCTGAGCCACTGATATAGCTGATGGTAGCGGCCCAGATTAAATGGCCACCGCCGCGGTTGTTCACTTCGGTATAGCCGGATTGAATGTTCCCGCCGGATGAAGAAGTCAAGTTAATCGGCGCTGTATTCACGAACAGCTGCGGATAGTAGGGCGCGCCGCAATCGCCGATGATGTTGCAATCAGCGGGCGGCGGGAGCGCCACAAAGCGTGGAATGGGATCGTGCGCAGTGGCTTCGGTGACGGTGGAGACGGGAGCGAGCGAGACAGTTTCTGTGGTAATAACCGCGGGACCGCTGAACGGGGCCAATCCCAGATAAGTTGGGAACTGCGCGGTCTCCTGCAGATTGGGATTCGCGTCCATCACTTCATACACCGCAAAGCCCGATCCACTATTGAGAACTACATCGTTCATGGAATCGAAGGTCACCGTGCCTGAACCTGGCGGTAATGGAGAGAACACCGGCGCGCCGCCGGCGCCGTTCGCATCGCTCCCTTGGACGCGCGCCAGCAGCAGTGAGCCGGCGCCCCCGGGAGCATATTTCCCGCCGGATGCCCGCACGCCCAGGTCGCCCGCGGCGGTTGGCGTAACGGTGTCCGACCCCGCAATGACATCTGGTACGAACAATTGCGCTCCGGCGGGGAAGCCCGAGTAGGTGATGAGAAAGCGGGTTCCCGTATCCGCGTTCAGACTCTCCCAGGCGCCGCGTGGATCGAATGCATCGGCGAAACCCTCCGTCAACCGCGTGGATGAAAAGGCTGCGTTCGATGCAAGAAAGCTGGCGAAACTTTTGAGATTGTCCGGAAGCGGCGATCCGTGCTGGGCGCACACCAATGCAGTGGAAAACCCCGCGTATAGACCAAGCTGGGGCGTTCCCACGGGAAACATGCTGTTGGTGATCGAGACCAGGCTCGGATTGAATGCAAGGAATGCGAAGATCGAATTGTGAGGGCTTAGATCCAACTGATTGGCGGCCGCGCGAATGTTCTGGATTTGCAACGTTGCCGCCCCTGTTGAAGACAATGCGAAGCTGAGGCCGTTGTATATCAACTCGCTGGGACCACCGAGTATAGGGGTGACATTGACAGGTTGCGGGCCGGAGCCATTGTCGACCGTGAAGATTATGCCGGTTAGCGTGCCGCCCACCAAACGGTTGGTGATGTTCACGTTCAGGAAAATGGAAAGATTGCCACTGACGATCGCGCCGGGCGCGCCTCCGGAACAGTTGAGAGCGATATCGCCGGTGCGTTCGGCGATGCCTTCGCCCTTGAGTATGGGCGGCACCGCGTTTTCACTGCAAGTAAGAATCGACGCTTTAGAAACGCCAAATATAGCGAAGGTTAGTGCGAAATAGAGAAAAAACGGGCGGGACATGCAAGCCTCTTTAGATTTCGAGCGAACGCGAGTAGCTTCAGTGTACGCCTGATAGAATGGGATTACAAGCTGCGCGACGTGATTAACTCGCTAGTAGACACTTTCGGCCGCATTCACGATAATCTTCGGATTAGCATTACGGACCGCTGCAATGTCCGCTGCTTTTACTGCATGCCCGAAGAGGGCGTGACGTACATGCCGCACTCGGAAATCCTGACTTTCGAGGAAATCGAGCGTTTCGTGCGCGTGGCTGTTTCGCTGGGCGTAACGAAGCTGAGAGTCACGGGCGGTGAACCGCTGGTGCGCAAGGGGCTTCCGGTATTGATCCGCATGCTCTCTGCGATCCCAGGCATTCGGGATCTGGCGCTCACCACCAACGGCGTATTGTTAGCTAAACACGCTGAGGCTTTATATGAAGCCGGACTGCGGCGGCTGAATGTGCATCTGGACACGCTGGACCGCGAACGTTTTTTACGCATCACGCGGCGGGACGAGCTGGATAAGGTTTTGGAGGGGCTGGAAGCGGCGCGGCGGCTGGGATTCGGCCCGATCAAGATCAATGCGGTCGCGGTGAAGAACCTGGTAGAACCGGATATTGTTCCATTGGCCCGCTTCGGCCGCGAGCAGGGCATGGAGATCCGCTTCATCGAGTTTATGCCGCTGGATGCCCAAGGACTGTGGTCGCGCGGCAATGTCTTGAGTGCCGATGAAATTATCGAGACCTTGTCGAGGGAGGTCGCGGCGTTGGTGGAGATTCCAGACCGTGATCCGCGCGCGCCGGCGACACAATATCGGTATGCGGACGGCATCGGGAGCGTGGGATTCATCGCGTCCGTGAGCCGGCCGTTCTGCCTGAATTGCAACAGGATTCGTCTCACCAGCGACGGCAAGCTGCGCTATTGTCTGTTCGCGATCGAAGAGACGGATGTGAAGGGTTTATTGCGCTCAGGCGCATCGGAGGAAGAGATAGCGGCTACCATCCGCGCGACCGTCCATAAGAAGTGGATGGGGCACGAGATCAATACGCCGCAATTTGTGGCGCCGCCGCGGCCGATGTATGCGATTGGCGGGTGAAAACCGTTTCTGGTTTGTGGTTGACGGGCCGAGCCAAATCCTTTTGGCCGCGAATGAACGCGAATGAACGCAAATACTGAGTCGGGAACATCCGCCAGCATGAATGACGAAGTTTTTGACTTGATCGAGCGGGCCGTGTGCGTGGGCGGCGTGGAATCTGGGTTCGATCTGCTGGCTCAGAAGCTTCGCGAGGACAAGAATTATCCGCTGCTGTTTGAAGTCCGTGTCATCGAGCAGCGGCACAAAATGGGGCTGCCGCCGCTGCGTGTGGATGGTGTTGACGATATTCCTTCCCAACACCGTGATGCTTATGAAGAGGCGCTGGCTGAGGCGGCGCGAGAGGTTGGGTCGCTATTTCTCTCGGATGGCGATATCCCGCGCGCGTGGCCGTATTTCCGCGCTATTGGCGAGCGGGAGCTGGTGTGTGCGGCGATCGAGAAACTGGAATCCGCCGAAGACGGCGTTATTCAGATCGCCCTCGAAGAGCGGGTTCATCCACGCAAGGGTTTGGAGCTGCTGCTGGGACGTTACGGAATCTGCCGCGCCATCACTTATTTCGAGCAGTACGCGGATCGGGATACGCGTGAGCAGTGCATTATCTTGCTGGTGCGTACGCTGCATCGAGAGCTGGTTGAGAGTCTGCAGAGGGCTATCGCCAAAAGGCAGGGCACGGCCCTGCCCCACGTGCCCGGCGTTGCTGAGCTGATTGCGGGGCGTGAATGGCTGTTCGGCGATCTCGATTATTACGTGGATACGTCGCACCTGGTCGCTGTGATCCGGTTCGCTCTCGATTTGGCCGACCCGCAAGCGTTGCGCCTCGCGATCGAGTTATGCGAATACGGCAAGCATCTCTCGACGCAGTTCAAATACCGGGCGGATCCGCCGTTCGAGGATGTTTATGTCGATCACGCTGCCTACCTCAGCGCGCTGGCGGGCGACAACGTCGACGCCTGCATCCAACATTTCCTGGCAAAGGTTCGTACGTCGGATCTTAACAGCATGCCAGCGCAGGTTTTAGTCGCTTTGTTAACTCGCTTGAAGCGTTATCAAGAAGCCATCGACATCTCGCTGGAATATTTGAGCCAAACAGGCGGCGAACAGTTGGTGTGTCCAACCATTCCGCAGTTGTGCCAACTGGCAGGCGATTACGCCCGGTTGAAACAGTTGGCCCGCGAGCGCGGCGATCTGCTGAGCTTTATGGCGGCTACTCTTCCTCGGCCGACAGTTTCGTAAGCACCGTAAAATCTTCGAGTGTGGTGGTGTCGCCCTTCACTTCTCCATTGGTGGCGATCTCGCGCAACAGGCGCCGCATAATTTTTCCGCTGCGCGTTTTGGGAAGCGCGTCGGTGAAGCGTATATCGTCGGGCTTGGCGATGGGGCCGATCTCCTTGGCTACCCATTGACGCAACTGATTCTTCAGCTCATCGCTCGGCTTCTGGCCGGCTTTCAGCGTGACGAACGCGGAAACAGCTTGCCCTTTGATTTCGTCAGGACGCCCCACCACAGCAGCTTCGGCTACCACCGGATTGGCAACCAGGGCCGACTCGATTTCCATGGTGCTGAGCCGGTGGCCGGCTACGTTTAGCACGTCGTCCACGCGTCCCATCAGCCAGATGTACCCGTCCTGATCGATGCGCGCGCCGTCTCCGGCGAAATACATTCCTGGAATCTGCGACCAGTATTGCTCCTTGTATCGTTCCGGATCGCCATAAATGGTCCGCAACATGGAGGGCCAAGGACGTTTGATGACAAGGAATCCGCCAGAGCCCGTGGGGACGGAGTGGCCTTCGCGATTCACAACGTCCACGATGATTCCCGGGAAAGGCCGCGTGGCTGATCCTGGTTTGGTCGCGATGGCGCCGGGCAGAGGGGTAATCAAAATCGCGCCAGTTTCGGTTTGCCACCAAGTGTCGACGATAGGGCAGCGGCCGCGGCCAATCACTTCGCGATACCACATCCACGCTTCCGGATTGATCGGCTCGCCTACACTGCCCAGCAGCCGGAGGCTCTTCATTGCGTGTTTGAGCGGCCATTGCTCGCCCAGGCGCATGAAAGCGCGAATGGCGGTGGGGGCCGTATAGAAAATGCTCACCTGATATTTTTCGACGATCCGCCAGAAGCGATCCGCCTCCGGCCACGTCGGCGCGCCTTCATACATCAGCGTGGTCGCGCCATTTTGGAGTGGACCGTAAACCACGTAGCTGTGGCCGGTCACCCATCCGATATCGGCCGTACACCAAAAAGTATCTTCCTCGCGAAGATCGAAAACCCATTTCGATGTGATGTAGGTTCCTACAGCGTATCCACCGGTTGTATGCAGGATGCCTTTGGGCTTTCCAGTGGTGCCCGAAGTGTAGAGCAAGTAGAGAGGATGCTCGGAGTCCAGTGGCTCGGCCGGGCACTCCGCTGAAGCTGTTTCCATCAGCTCATGCCACCAGTGATCGCGGCCAGGTTCCATGGTAACCGCGGCGCCGGTGCGGCGATAAACCAGCACGCTTTTTACAGTGGGGCATTGCGGCATCGCGTGATCGACCGCTTCCTTCAGCTTCACTTCCGCGCCGCGCCGGTAACTCGCGTCCTGCGTGATCACCGCTGACGCTCCGCAATCGTTGATACGATCGATCAAAGCCTGCGACGAAAATCCGCCGAAGACCACCGTGTGCGGCGCGCCGATCCGGGCGCAAGCCAGCAAGGCGATGGGAAGTTCGGGGACCATGCCCATGTAAATTGCCACGCGGTCGCCCTTCTTCACGCCGAGCGACTTCAGCACGTTCGCGCATTTCGATACCTCATGCAGCAGTTGCTGATAGGTGAGCGCTCGCGAATCGCCCGGCTCGCCTTCCCACAGGATGGCGGCCTTGTTCTTGCGCCAAGTGGCCACGTGCCGATCCAGACAGTTATACGAAATATTCAGTTGGCCGCCGACGAACCATTGGGCAAATGGCAGCTTCCAATCCAGCACTCGATCCCAGGTTTTGAACCAGCGCAGTTCCGCGGCGATGTTGGCCCAAAATTTCTCGGGCTGCTCCTCGGCCTCTTTGTAGATGCGCTGATATTCGGCGAGGCTTTTGACATGAGCCTTTTCCTTGAATTCTTCGGAGGGTTCGAATACACGCTGCTCCTTGAGCGCGCTATCAATATCTGCGTGCGATGACATAGGTCCAGCATATCGCCAGACGCTTAGGTCGCGCCGCGCGGGCGATTGTCATCCTTGGGGAAGAAAACGCGGAGCGCTGAAACCAGCACCAGGCTGATCCCGGCGCCGTAGAGCATGATGCGCAGCGGCACCGCCAAATCGGGATCAGTCGCCCAGAATGTCGCCTGCGACAGGAACGCGAGTCCGATACAGAACGCGGTCTGGACCATCGGCTTGATTGGCGAGCGCTTGGCGGGATCGGCGTAGGCATCCGCTAGAACCAGCGCGATCAGCGTGACGGCAGTCGGAATCGCGAGGCGCAGCAATCCCCACGGTTCATACAGGATCGAGCTTTGCCCCGATATCCGCGCTACGCCCACAAACGAGAGGTACAGAGCGAACGCTTCCATCAGCAGCACCTGGGGATCCGTGGTCCGGCGAATTCGGCTGACGATTACGCAGGGGACCGCCGACAACGCATCGCCGAAATATCTGACCGGGCCGGCGTAGCGCTCATGCAGATCGCCCAGCACTTCCTCGCGGCAGGCGGGTGGGATCAAGATTCCGAGTATTGTCTCAGCAGTCTTAGATGGAGCAGCCTTCATCCGCTGGCCTCTTTTCCCCAGCGCTTGCCCCACTGCCTGGCGCCTTCCTTGCCGAGGGCTTGCACTAGCGCGTCGAAAATGCGTTGCGCTGTTGCCGTGGATTCCTGCAGAGCGCGTTCTCCAAGAGCCTCCATGCGGTAACAACGCTTGGCTCGGCCGCCGCGCTCCGCCGTGGGTTCCGAGAGCCACGACGAAACCAGCCCCTTGTCTTCCAATCGATCGAGCGTGACGTAGACTGCACCCAGCGAGATCGATTTGGGCCGGGCCAGTTCCCCGACCTTTTCGTGAATCGTGACGCCATAGGCGTCCTCTTTGAGCGTCAGGACCGCGGTGAGCACCAACTGCTCGAATTGGCCAACAGAAGGGGGCTTTGCCATTTCTCTAACAGTGTATGGGAAATGCGCCCGGTTCGTCAAGATCAGTTTGGCCGGCTGAAGTTGAGGTGGCGCGGATAATGAAGAAACGCCGAGATGAGTCTCGGCGCTGCAGACACGAGTGTCTGCGCCACATTTGCTCGGGATCAGAAACTCTAGCCGGCGTTTCTTGCGAGGGCGGTCGGATGTTTGGGCTGATACAAGCCAATTTCATCGCCGCTCGGAAGCACGATCGTGGTCCGGATGCCCCATCGCTCTTTCGCGACTTCGGTGCATTTTATTTTCTTGGCTTCGAGCGATTTGATGGTAGCCGGCAAATCGTCGCACATCAAGTAGAGCTGGGTGTGGATAAATTTGTGACCGCCTGTGTCTTCGTCGGCGGGATGCACGGCGACCTCGGCGGGAGGTAGTGCGAAGATCAGCCATCCACCGCCGGCATCCACGGAGTGAAGTTCGAGGACGTCGTGGAAGAACGCTCGATCCGCGTCCGGATCTTGGCTGTATCATGATGCTTGGCAGGCGGAAGCGCCTGCCCCACTTGCTCAGCCAAATGCTGGACCGTACTCGCGCTAGACAGCTTGCCGCTGAATACATCGCCAAGGGCGATCCTACCGGTTGGTTCGAGCGTTTGTATCAGGAGGCCGAGCAAGGCAAAAGCGTTGTTCCTTGGGCGGAACTTCGGCCTAGTCCGAACCTGCTGGAATTTTGGAAAGATCGGCCCATTCCTTCCACTGGAAAGAAGGCGCTAACGATCGGATGTGGACTTGGAGACGACGCGGAGCAACTCGCGGAATGGGGATTCTCCACCACGGCCTTTGACGTTTCCGAATCCGGCGTGCGCGCCGCGCGTCGGAGATTTCCCGATAGTCGCGTCCAATACGTCGTGGCGGATCTGCTGCAGCCTCCGGACACTTGGTTTCAGGCATTCGATCTGGTATTCGAATCGAACACGTTGCAAGTGCTTCCGCCGGAACTACGTCCTCAGGCGATGGAACAAGCGGCGGGCTTTGTTGCGAAGGGCGGGAAGCTGCTGCTGATCGCACGCGCACGGGATGGAAGTGATCCGCGTGGCGAAATGCCGTGGCCGCTGACTCGCCGGGAATTGAATCACTTCACGGAAATCGGCCTGCGTGAGTTGTCGTTCGAGGATTTCCTGGATTCCGAAGACCCGCCAGTACGCCGTTTTCGGGCGCTGTATGGCAACGGTGTAGAATGAGTTCGCATGACTCGACGAACTTTTCTGGCCGCCTCCGCCTCGGCCACCGGCCTCGCGCTTCGCGCCGCGGCTTCTGAACGGCTGCCCATCCACAAAGCAGTCTTGTTCAGCATGTTGCCTTCCCAGCTCAGCATTCTGGACCGGTTCCAGCTGGCGCGCGATACCGGATTCGAACAAACCGAATGCGGCACCACCGACGACACGCGCCAGGCCGAGGAAATCCTCTCCGCCAGCAAGAAAACGGGCATCCGGATTCACTCCGTGATGAATCGCGATCACTGGAAATATCCGCTTTCCTCGCGCGATCCAGAGGTTGTTGCCAAGAGCATGGAGGGGCTGAAGACCAGCTTCCGCAATGCCAGCATGTGGGGCGCTGACACGGTACTGGTGGTTCCAGCGGTGGTCAATCCGGAGACCAGCTATCAGGAAGCGTGGGAACGGTCACAGACACAGATCCGCAAGATCCTTCCGCTGGCCGAAGAAGTGAAGGTGATCATCGCGGTGGAAGAAGTTTGGAACAAGTTCCTGTTGAGTCCGCTGGAAATGGCGCGCTATGTGGACGAATTCAAGAGTCCTTGGGTCCGATCTTATTTTGATGTCGGCAACGTGGTGCTGTACGGCTACCCGCAGGATTGGATCCGAACCCTCGGGAAACGGATTGTCAAACTGCACATCAAGGACTTCTCGTTCCGCCAAGACCCTACCATCAAGAAGCGGGTGGCGGATTTTGTGAACCTGCGCGACGGCGACATCGACTGGAAGGAAGTGTACCGGGCGCTGAAGGAGATCGGTTATCAGGGATCGGCTACCGTGGAGTTGGATGGCGGGGGTAAGGAGTACCTGGCCGACGTCGGCCGCCGCTTTGACCTGATTCTGAACGGCCAGTGAGGCCAGGCCGGCGCCGGGCGACCTTCATAAAACACGAAAACATCCGCCCGCGCGGGCATCTACTATAGGGAGCGGCCATGAAAAACTTCGTGATCGGAGTGGTAGTGGGTGTGGTGGTTTCAGGGCTTACTGCCCTGATCCTGATTTTTGCGTTTATAAAACTCGTGGGATCGTTCGGCGAGCGGCCTGTTTCGGTTGCGGACGCATCCACGCTGGTTTTCAAACTGGAAGGCGAAGTACCCGAGAAATCACCGCCAGAAATCCCACTGCCGCTGTTTCAGGATCAGACCCCCATGACGGTGGAGCAGATCTGGGACACATTCCGAAAAGCGGCGGCGGATTCGCGCATCAAGGGAATCATCTTCGAGCCGCGCGGGTTGGAAATGGGCTGGGCCAAGATGCAGGAAATCCACGACGAGATCCTGCAGTTCAAGAAATCCGGCAAGCCGATTATCAGCTATCTGCGGGGTCCCAGCGCGCGCGAATATTATCTAGCGGCCGCCACCGACAAGATTTTCCTGGCGCCGGAAGATTCACTCGACCTCAAAGGCCTCCGCGTGGAAGCGGTTTTCATCAAGAACACTCTGGACAAGCTGGGCATCCACGCCGACGTGATCCATGCCGGCAAGTACAAAGACGCGGGCGACATGCTGACGCAGACCTCCATGACGCCTGAGACTCACGAGGTGCTGGACCAGGTTCTAGATCAACTTTACGGGAATTTGATTGACACCGTGGCGCAAGGCCGCAAGAAGCAGAGCGACGCCGTAAAAGCCATTATCGACCAGGGACCGTTCATGGCGAATGAGGCGCTGGCCAATGGTTTGATCGATGCGTTCGGCTACGAAGACCAGGCCGCCGACGACATGAAGATCCGGCTCAAGCAAACCGAGCTGACGAAATTGTCGGCCAGGGCTTATAGCAAAACGCCACCGCTTTCGGGCGGAGTGAACCGGCGCATCGCCCTGGTTGTTGGCGAAGGCGAGATTACGCGGGGCTCTGGAAACTCGAACTCGGACGATCTAGGCATCACCGCCGCCGGGTTCACGAAGCTGCTAAAGCAGGTGGAAGACGACTCTTCGATAAAGGGCGTGATCATACGCGTGGATTCGCCGGGCGGCGACGGTGTGGCATCCGACGACATTCTGCATGCGGCCAAGAATCTCAGCAAGAAGAAACCGGTGGTGATATCGATGAGCGATCTGGCGGCTTCCGGCGGTTACTTTATCTCCATGACAGGCGATCCGATTGTGGCATATCCCAATACGTTGACCGGGTCCATCGGAGTGATCTTCGCGCGGATGAGCCTGCACGGCCTTTTCGACAAGATCGGGGTCAATAAGCAGATGCTCAAGCGCGGGCAATTCGCCGATCTGGATTCCGATGACGCGCCTCTGAACGAAGGGCAGCGCCAGAAAATCGCCGGCCAGATTGATGCGTTCTACAAATCCTTCGTGAGCCGCGTGGCCGATGGCCGCAAGAAGAGCTTCGAGCAGATTGAGCCGCTGTCCCAGGGCCGCGTGTGGATGGGCGCGCAAGCCAAGCAGAACGGCTTGGTGGATGAGCTGGGCGGTTTGGATCGGGCGGTGGAATTGGTGCGGCAGCGCGCACACCTGGCTGCTTCCGACCGGATCACGCTGGTGCCGTATCCAGGCAAGCGTAGCATCTTCGACGTGCTCTTTGGGCGCTCCGACGACTCAAATGCGCTGGAATCAAAACTGGAGCAGGTGCTAGGCAATCTGCCGGTGGCTGCGCTAGCAAAAGGCGGGTTCCTGAAATTGATGCCGTATTCGATCAGCGTGAAGTAGTGCATGCGAGGCTGGCGTCCGAATCGTTGTTCAGTATCCGTTGCCTTCTAGATATGGCTTCACGCTCCGAAACAGAGCAGCGGTATCGTCGATTCCATGCACCAGCAGTACAGGATGCCGGGCCATCAGGGTGATGCTACCAGCCTGCGACGCGTTGGTAGTGGGGCAGGATGGCATCCCAATGTCACTTAGTTTTCCCAGAATCGAAACTTGGAGGGGCAGTGGGGCAGAGCCATGCCCTGCCGGAGTCCTGGGCGAGCGCTTTTCCGGTTCGCAATAAGCCCCGGCCCCTCCGCAGGTTGCACAAGCGGGATCAAAAGACGGCTGGCAGGTCATGGCCCTGCCCCACCAGGGGCCCAGTCCCTGAGATGGGAAAACTAAGTGACATTGGGATGGCATCCTGCGCGCGGGTTGGTAACCCGCGCCCTTTGGGCCGATTGGCAATCGGCGGCAGGTTACCAACCTGCCCCACACCGACGCGTCTGGTGTCGTCCGCTATGCTGGAAGAATGCAATACGCCCGCGCGTGTGATTTGTCGTGGCTATTCACGTAATTGAATTCCTTCTGCTGTTCTTTATTCGGCCCCTCGCTGTTTGCGTATACGCGCCATCGCATTCCGGCGATTCCGGCCTTGTGGGTGCTGACGGCCTATTGTTTGATCGTCCTGCTGCGCGACCCGGGGTTTGACCGCGAACATCTGTGGAACGCGGCCGCGCTTTCCGAAAACGCGCGGTCAATCGCCGGCCTGTTCGCGCTTGCAGCGGTCATCGGTATCGTGATGGTGCGGCGGTTCGTCCCGGACCTTTTTCTCAGCTTTCCAAGATCAAAACCGCGGGTCTGGAGTACGGTGATGGTGCTGTATCCGATACTCTCGGTCTATCCGCAAGGGATCGTTTACCGGGCTTTCGTGTTCGACCGTTACCGCGATCTTTTCGGCCCTCCCTGGGCGATCGTGCTGGCCAGCGCAGTTGCGTTTGCTTATGTCCACATCGTGTTCCAGAACAAGCTCGCGATCGGTCTCACTCTCATTGCGGGAATACTTTTCGCGCTGCGCTATTTGCAGACAGGTTCGCTGTTCGTTTCCGCATTCGAGCACGCGCTGTACGGCTGCTCGATCTTCACCATCGGCCTGGGACGTTCCTTTTATCACGTCAGCCAGACGCGAAAGGCCGCGCGCCCAGCTTACAGTGGCGCCATGCCGGTGTCCGGCCAATCGTCCGGCAGCGCCATCAAACCATAGCTCTTGGGGATAAACCAGAGCAGATAGCGCATCGCCGAATCCAGCTTTTTTGATCCCCGCCATAATCTTTCAGCCGGAGGTTCACCATCAAGCTCTGCCGGGGCTGCAGCGAGGCTCCGGTGACCAAGCCGATCTTCGGGCTGGGATGCCGGAAGGGGCCCCGCATGAATCGCCCTATGGCCGCGCGCTGGAAGGAAGATACGATTCACTCGGAGACGCCCGCAAGACTTGGCGGTCGTTTGGATTCGGCGGCGTCTAATCTGAATAAACTTTCGGATCGCCCTTGAAATCCTGAAACAGCGAGTACGCCAGAATGTCGCCGAAACTGAAAACCCACAGAGGCTGCTGATCGCGCCGCAGATTGGCGTGAATCACCACGCCAGCACCCGCTTGAAGCAAGTGATCGAGCAAATGAACAATTGAAAAAGGCGTGAAAGGGCCAGCATCGGGAATGGCGAGCTGAAAGTAGGGAAACGTGTCGGGTCCGTTCTGGATCTGCGGGTTGAAGGAGGCCAGAGACGCGTTCGGCACTGCGTGGAGGACGCTGTCGCACCACGCCTGGTCGCGCTGTGGCGGAGGGGTGGGGGCCAGCGCGGCGAGCTTGGCGGTTTGTTGCAGATCGAAAGTCTCCATTGGA
>DASYNU010000019.1:0-1900 GCA_036008345.1 Bryobacteraceae bacterium | reverse complement strand
TTGTTGGATCCAGGCCATAATGCTCGGCAATGGCTCCATGGACGCTGAAGACTACTGGCTGCGATTCCCCCGGCAAGTGCGCTACTCGAAGCGGCCCCGACCGCCGTTCGATCCGAACGTTGGAGACATACACTGGAGTTGACATCTCAGTCCTCACTTCTTTCCCGAAGCCACTTGGGGCTGTAGTTAGGCACACCCCAAGCGTTTCCAGAGCTTCCCGGTCCGCTGGTATTCGCCCAGTCCGATCTCTTCATTTTGTCGTCGATACCAGAGCGTTAGATGATACATAGGTGCAGAAGTTACATGGCGGATTTCTAAGTGCCATTGGCCTTTCGTTCCTTCGTAAGCTATCCGCTTAGGAGATGCAGTTTCGATTCCCGGCAGCGCATGTCTTTGCCGGATTCTATCTACCCTCGGCGGACGCCGTGAATATCTTCCACCGTGGCGCGCAGTATTTCTGCCACACTCCATGACTGCGCAATACAGCCAACCGGACGATGGGGCGCATCGCCGTCAAAGATTTCAGAGACTTGACCAAGTCCGGAGTCTGCCCAGTGATCTTTGAATGCGGAGAGCCAAGACTGTGCCTGTTGCCGGGCCGGCTTGCCGCCACCGTGAACCTTTATATACGCAGTGAGGAATGGCCCTATTAACCATGGCCACACGGTGCCCTGGTGATAAGCGCCATCCCGGCTAGCGGGCCCTCCGCTGTATCGGCCACGATATTGAGGATCGCTTGGGGCAAGAGTGCGTAGGCCGAGGGGCGTGAGCAGATGCTGTTGGACCGCGTCTACCACGCGTTTTGCCCGTTCCGGATTGAGCATTGTGTGGGGAAGACTAACGGCCAAGATCTGGTTCGGTCTGATGCTAGCGTCCGGTAGGCCGCCATTCACAACGTCGTAAAGGCACCCCGGTCTTTCGTTCCAAAAGAGTCGATTGAAGCTCCATTTGGTGAGTGCCGCCATGCTTTCATACCGCTGGCGGCTGGTTTCGTCTTCAAGTCGATGTGCTAGATCCTCCAGAATGCAGAGGGTGTTATACCAGAGAGCTTGAATTTCGACGGGCTTTCCGCGACGCGGAGTGACGACCCAATCGCCCACCTTGGCGTCCATCCACGTCAGCGCCACGCCCGGCTCTCCGGAGCTGAGCAGTCCGTCTGAGTCAACCTTGATTCCGAACCGTGTGCCTCGCACATGCCAGGAGACGATGTCGGTGAGAACGCTGTAGAGATTGTTGCGAACAAATTCCAGGTCGCCGGTGTAGGCGAGATATGCTCGTATGGCCTCGAAGAACCAGAGAGTTGCATCGACAGTATTGTATTCAGGCATCTCTCCGGCATCGGGAAAACGGTTGGGCAACATTCCGCGGTCCACATATTGCGAAAAAGTACCCAGAATACTTTGCGCGAGGTCATATCGCTTCAGGGGGAGAGTGAGGCCGGGCAGGGCAATCATAGTGTCCCGGCCCCAGTCGCTGAACCAGTGATAACCGGCAATGACGGTCTTTTGTTCGCCTCGCGCGACGATGAACTGATCTGCGGCGGCAGTAAGGGTTTTGACGAAATCGTCTTCCACGGGAGCGCGCCTGACGTTCGAACGTCGTCGGGAGATTTCGGCTTGACGATATCCGCCTGCCTTTGCGGCATCGTACCGCTCCGTTGAGGCGATGACCGTCGCATCGGAGCTCGGACGCAGATCAAAGTGCAGGACGAAGGGGTTGAAGAGGTCCTCAACGAACTCAAGGCCACGTTCGCGCTCGGCATCATATTCGAAGTCGCGATACCAATTGCTGCCGCTTCCAAGTTGCCCGGCGTTGTGCGCGAGATGCAGGGAAGGTAGATCTGGGTATGGAGTTATACTCGCGAGTCCTGGCCCGGACTCCACGGTGTAATTCAGAGTAG
>DASYNU010000018.1:0-21793 GCA_036008345.1 Bryobacteraceae bacterium | reverse complement strand
CGAAGTCTCCGCGCTGGACCCTGCCGCACTCGTCGTGGCCTGCGTTCTAATGACTCTGGTCGGCCTACTGGCGGCCTGGATCCCGGCGAGCCGCGCGGCGGGAGTGGATCCCATGACGGTGCTTCGCGAGGAAGGGTGATTGGGATTCGGACGGTCGGGCCCTTGGTGTTTTAATAAAGGGCCGCTCCCGGAATTGGAGCCGGGCTCCGCGATCGGGTTGTAACCGCTCGGATGGTTGCGAGTTCTCAGAAAGAGGGCATCGGGACAACGAGAATCACTTCTGCGGCTTGGGTGTTTTCCGGCGGATTGACGTTTGGTGCGAGAATTGAGCGCGGATACCTCACTCATAATCCTCCCGGGCATGCCCTATTTGTCTTTGGTGCTTAACTGGCCGCAATCCACTAAAATCACTTAAAATAATTCCGAATTGTGACCAGCACGCTATGCAGAATCACAATGACTCTGACTTCCACGAGCTCCGCAAAAATGCTCTGCCTGGCGCAGAGGAGGAGGCGAAGAAGAAGCCGGTTTCGCTGCGATACAGCTCGTATATGCGAGGTCTTCAAAAGTCGGCCTGCCGCAGGCGACTGCTGAGGTGCGGAAACGGGTGGAATGTTTCGCAATCTAACGGTGATAAATACCTGCCCAACAAGTTAGTAAGTGGCGCCGCAGTTTAACATATGAATCACCGTTACACCCGCAAATATCCGTGAATTTACTAAAGCAATTATTGACTCTTCCGCGGCGCATCCCTTAGACTGCCAGTACGGTCCAACCAGTGACTTATTCACTGGTATTTCATTTTGAGGAGAAAAAGATGAGTAATTTCGGACTAAACGTCCTGGCGCTGGCAGGTGGTGCCCTACTGTGGGTCTCCACCGCCAGTGCAGATATCATAACGGTCACCGGAGGTGAATCTCCTTCCTTCCCTCCTGCATTCACAATTCTGGATTCCGGTTCCAGCCCGCTTGTTCTTCCTGAAACACTTTGCTGCGGAGCCAGCGATTCATTCGAGGTGGAAGGCACCGCCATAGGCACCTCTCCGCTGCCCTCCGGCGATCTCGATACCAACACTCTCGCCATGAATATATCGGGGCCCGGCACGCTCTTTCTCTGGTTCAACGAAACCGGCCTGACTTCCCCTACCGGCACCGTCAATGTCACTAGCGGTCTCACCAGCAACTTGATCGAAGGTGCCATCTCGTCGGTCACGCTATTCACAGCTCTGGATCCAACCAATGGTGTCTCCCCTCCCCTCGGGACTCTTCTGGACAAGGCTACGTTCACCGGCATCGGAACACAGTCGTCCACCACATCGATTGCCACAGGATCCGGTCCATATTCGCTGCAAGAGGTATACGAGATCATGGCAACTGGGGCGGGCACCGCCAACCTTACGATCGACCTGGCAACCAACGTCTCTTCGGTTCCCGAACCGGCTTCTCTCGCATTCGTTGGAGCCGCCTTCGCAGGGCTTGTTTTGCTGCGTCAGCGTCGCAAAGCCAACTGACCTGAGCCGCACTGCTTTCGACCGGCCTGTCCCGCAGGGACCGCTCTCCAGTCGACAAATCCTGGCGAGGGCGGGCTGGTCTGAAGTTTGGGCGCCACGCGTGCTGGCGCGTATCGTATCTTCCCAGAGAAACCGGTGCCGAGTCGCTCCCTCCTCCATGTGTTCAAAGGCGATGCGTTGGCCCGCTTTCCGGTTCTAGCACTGGCGTCTACCCTTATAGGATTAGGCTGACGCGAGATTACCCTGCGGTTACCGCTGTGAGTTTGCCAAGCGCGTCCGGGTGCCCACTCCCCCTGTCACGCGTAAGATGGCCCGGAACTTCCGATCTCTCTGGATGCATCCGGTGTTTTCCCACTCCTATACGTTCTTGCGAGCATGGTCCGCCCAGTCCGACCGGAAACGGCGTCCGAGCAAAATACCCACTGGCGCATTATCCATCTCCTCGAACCGGACTGGCCCGCACAGTGGTCAAGGCGGATAGCTTGCGGTTGCGCCGCGATCCGGCAGCAATTCACGTTGCGCTCGCTTCCGTGCGGTAGAATCGTGCGATACCCTATGCCTTTGGCTCCCGGAACTCGATTGGGGCCTTACGAGATCCTGGCGCCCGTGGGCGCCGGTGGCATGGGAGTTGTGTACAAGGCGCTCGATACCAGGGTTGAACGCACCGTCGCGATCAAGGTTCCCCAACGCGGGTTCAATGAGCGCTTCGAGCGCGAGGCGCGCGCCATCGCGGCGTTGAACCATCCCAATATCTGCCAGCTTTACGACGTCGGCGCTGACTATCTGGTGATGGAGTTCGTCGAGGGCGCGCCGCTAAAAGGTCCTCTCCCACTCGACAAGACAATCGAATACGCAAGGCAGATTCTGGATGCTCTGGACGCCGCGCATCAGAAAGGCATCACTCATCGGGATCTGAAGCCGGCCAACATACTCGTGACCAAGCAAGGCATCAAGCTGCTCGACTTCGGGCTGGCCAAACTGCAAACCTCCGCACTCAGGGAAAGCGATGCCACGCTAACGGTTGAGGGGCAGATTGTCGGGACGCTGCAATACATGTCGCCCGAGCAGTTAAAGGGGGAAGAAGCTGACGCTCGCAGCGATCTGTTCAGCTTCGGCTGCGTGCTGTACGAGGCGCTGACCGGCAAGCGTCCCTTCGTGGGCGAGAATCCGGCAAGTGTGGTGGCGGCGATTCTGGAGCGCGAGCCGGAGATGCCAAAGACGGTACTACCGATTGAGAGGATTCTCAAGCGATGTCTCGCCAAAGACCCCGATCAACGGTTCCAAACGGCCCGTGATCTTAGGGCCACGCTGATGTGGGCGCTGGAACAACACTTGGAACAAACGCCGGCTACCGCACCGCCAGCAAGGCCGCGTCGCGCCAATTGGTTTCGTCTGGTATGGGCGGGAGCATTCGCGCTAGCAGTGGCGGGCATCGCGCTGTCGGGTTTGCGCGAGCTTTCGAATAGGCCGGCATCTGCCTGGGCGGGCGTCCTGTTGGGCGGCCCCGGGATCGCACTAGCGCCGCGCATTTCCCCCGATGGCCACACCCTTGCGTTCCTGGCCATGGAGCGAGGTGTCACCCAGGTCGCGGTGATGAAGCCCGACACGGGCGATTGGACCATCCTGACGCACAAACGCAACGCCGGGTCCTCAGTGGAACTGAACTGGTCAGCCGACGGCAATAAAATCTATTTCGATCGCGAGGCGGACATCCCACTGGGCGTTTTCAGCGTGCCCGCCCTGGGCGGCGAGGAGCACCCAGTGCTGGAGGACAGCGCGCAGCCCGAGCCGCTGCCCGACGGCAGTCTGTTGGTTGTGCGTCTGAGCCCCGAGCGCGAACTCCAGGTCTATCGATACTGGCCCGAAAGCGGGCGGCTACAGGGCTTTCCGGTCAAAGTAATGTCAGTGTTCGCGCGCGCACGGGTCTTTCCGGATGGCCGGCAGGCGGTGATCCTGGGCGATCGGCTCGGCACCGGCCAGCTGGGTGTGGCGCACCTATACGTTTTAGATCTAGCCAGTGGGCAAATCCGCCTGCTCCCTACCGGAGCAGTCGACGACTCCTCCATCCTCGCGCTGGCGGTTAGCCGGGATGGCAAATCCGTGCTCATTTCGAGAGCAGCGGAGGATCGGACCGAGATCGTATCGCTCCCCGCTTCGGGCAGGGGTTCTCCGCGCGTCCTGTTCGGCTCGTCCGCCGTCGTCCAATACCTGGATTCGAGCCCTGACGGCGCCATCTATCTGGACGAGTGGGACGAGCCTGTTCACATCCTACGTTCTTCGGCGGCCGGCGGACCGGTAACCCAGATTTCGACTTTTCAGAGCCAAGCCGTGCCTAGGAAACAGACAACGTTTTTCCTTTCGGATGGGCGGGCAGTTGTGCCGGCCCAGCGCGCGGGCCGAGCGCGATTGATGCTTGTCGAGGAGGGAAAGGATGCGGTCCCGCTGGTTAGCACCACTGAGGAAACCTCCAGCCCGGCTGCGGCTGCCGGACCGGGGCAGATCGCTTTTGTCATCGGAGGGGAGCCCCACCGCACGCTGGCCATAGCCAGCCTCTCAAACGGACGCGTCACGCGGCGCATTGCATTTGATAAAGGCGAACCGCGATCGTTGGCCTCGAGCCCGGATGGCAGCACGCTCTACTGCGCCGCCGCGGGAACCATCTGGTCCATTGCCGTGGCGGACGGAGCCCCGCGGAAGCTTCACGCCGGCGAATTCGTCGCGATGATGCCCGGCGGGCAATCTCTTCTGGTGGAGATGGTCGAGAGCGGGAGGACGCGGCTTCTGGAAGTACAGCTCGACGGTAGGGGGGAAAGGGAGATCCCGCTCAACGGGCCCTTCCACCTGGCCAATGCCGCGATCACCTCGAGCGGCGTTCGTAACGGCAAGCTGGCCGCGCCGTTGGCCTCGCTCGATTCGTGGTTCGATCAGCCGGGGGTGGTGGATCTCGCCACCGGGCGTATGACGCAGATCCCAGTCGATTTCCAGGGCGACTTTCATTTTGAGGGCTGGACGGCGGATGGACATCTGATCGCTTGGGCCCATGAGTTGCGATCCACAATCTGGAAGATGATGCAGCCAGGGGGCCGGTAGAGGCTGCTCGGCGCCGGATATCGTAAACAAAAGGTACGCGCCGGGCTTTCCGCCTCAGGGGAATGGCTTACGCAAGTTACGCCCCCTACAGCCGTGACGTTAGTTTCAGGCGGGACCAAGGCACCATGGCTTGCACCTTCTTACCAGGGCAGCATCTCCCGGAAGCGGTCAAGCCAGCCCGGCTGATCGAATCCCTCGACCATCCAAAGACTTCTGCTTTGCCGGATCGCTGGATACAGAATGCTCCTTCCGTCCGGAGACAGACTCAGCCGTATGCCTGGGTTGCTATAACTGGCGGGCGTAAAATCTTTGGCGATGTCGCCAATGACTTTCTGCTCCTTGGTCTGGATGTCCAGCGAATATAAAACGCATCGATCCGGCTCGACGCGAATGCCGTAAAGTTTCTTCGAGTCGGCCGAAAAAGTCATTTGAACTGTCGTCGATTCTCCGTAGCTGTGCACAGTTTTCCCGTCGGGTGAAATGAGGCTCCAACCAACTCCCTCCTGGGGATCCAGGAACTTGATCCAAAGCCCGTCGGGCGACCAATCCGGCAGCGGTCCTCCGATGTTCTTACGGAGCATCACGGGAGTCGCTTCACCGGTAGTACTCACAACCATTAGCGAGGCGATGCCGTCGCGTGCCTGCCAGTAGACCATCCTGGCTCCGTCCGGCGACCAGGAGCCGCCGCGTTCGACCACGTCTTTGTCGTTGGTGAGACGAACCGGAGGCCCTCCGGATACCGATGAGATCCAGGTCTGGAACTGTCGATCCTTATCGTCCCGGGTATAGGCAACGCGATCCGCGCCGGGGGAAAGCGCTGGTGTTGAAAATCGATTCGTCGTTCCTGGAGGAAACGCCTCCCCTGTGACGATCGGACGGTCCCAACCCTCGCCGCGCATCCAGATTGCGGCCGATCCGTTACGGTCGCTAGCGTAGACAAACTGTTCCTGCCGCCGCGCCCATTGCGGCATTCCCGTGGGCATCTCCGACGAAACTACCCGTTTAACGGTTGCATCGGCCAGAGAAGCCGAAACCATCATGTAGTCGGTTTTGGCCTGGATTAAGAGCATCTTTTTCCCATTGGGCGAGATAGCCGGTTGCGATTCCGATTCAGATGGGGTACCCGCCGTCAACTTCCGGGTGGGCCCGGAATGGATTCCCGCGTACCAGATCCGCTCGCCTTGCTCGTCCGTCGATGACACGAAACCATTGCGGCCGTTAGGGAACCAGGACCAGCGCGGTGTGCCCCCAAAGCTGTTTAGACCTTTCATGATTCTCTCGGGAGCGGCCTTTCCCGGCGGATAAGGAAGGTTCCATGCCTGTCTCCCGCCAAGCGCATCGATGACCAGACTGATGGATCGGCAATCGGGATCGAACTTGGCGAACGGCGAATTAAACGATGAAGTGGTCTCAAACGGGGCGGGCGTGTAACGCTGGAGTGCCGATCCTATGGGCGACGATGTGTAAACCGCTAGCTTCCCTTGGTCAGAGCCGACCACGACCAGCGCTTTCCCATCAGGAGACACTCTCGGGAACGCCTGATAGAGGGAATCCATTGGCATGATGAGCACCGGATCTCCGCCGAAAACCGGCACGGAAAAAAGCGCAATTGACGATTTGCCAGCCTGCGGATTAATTCGGCGAGCATATATTCGCTTACTGTCGGCGGACCAGCCGGCGGCATACCAGTCATCGGCGCCGCGCGTCAGAATCGCAGGCGTTGGCGAGCTGAGATAACGCACAAACACATTGCGGTCGCCAGGGGCGCCAGCGACGTATGTAAACGCCTTGCCGTCCGGAGACCAAGTGGCGACGGAAGGATTTTCCCAGGAAACTTCCATGGGCGTGAAACGATAATCACCGACGCTGGTATTCGGATGAATCATCCACGCCAGCGCGCCTCCTAGCAGCGCGCTCGCCAGACCGGCGAGTAGAACGTTCGCCTTCGGACTGGTTGCTGGCCGCTTAGCTCGCTGCGCCGTGCTAGCCGGCTGAACGCCACTGGTGCTTTCAGAAAATCTCTCGCGAATCTGCCTAAGCTCGCGATAGAGATCGCGAGTGGAATCGTAGCGGTCCGCAGGCTCTTTAGAGAGCAAGCGTTCTATGACCCACCGCAAAGGTGGCGCCACAGTGGCAGGCAGCGGTTCGGCATCCTCGCGTATGATCGCGGTCATAATTTCGGCGGCGCTGTCGCGCGGGAATGCGCGCTGCCCTGTAGCGAGCTCATATAAGACCAGGCCGAACGAAAACTGATCCGATTGCGGAGCCAGTTCCGCATTTCCTCGCGCCTGCTCAGGGCTCATATAGGCGATGGTGCCGATGGTGACACCCGCGCCGGTTACTCCCGCGGTGCGTGTCGCCTCCGCGGGCCCGGCGCTGCTGCTCACCGCCTTAGCTAAACCGAAATCCAGAATCTTGACCCTGCCATCGCGGGTGATCAAAATATTATCCGGCTTGAGGTCACGGTGAATGATTCCCGCCGCATGCGCCGCAGCCAGCCCGTCGGCGATTTGAACCGCGATATCGAGCAGCTTCCGCGCCGTATCCACCGGCGCAATCGGCGTCCCCTCGACGAACTCCATCACGAGGTAGTCAGTCCCGACATCGTAAAGCTGGCAGATATTGTTATGATTGAGCGCCGCGATTGCCCGCGCCTCTCGTTCAAAGCGTTCCGAAAAGGCCTCTTTGGATAGCTTGATGGCAACCACTCGGTCCAGGCGGGTGTCGCGTGCTTTGTACACTTCACCCATTCCACCTGCGCCAATCGGATTCAGAATCTCATACGGGCCGAGACGCGATCCGGACGTAAGAGGCATAGATCTCGAATTTTACCCAAAAAATAGCTTGCTACGCAGCCGCATGGGCATTATTATTGGTCGAGACTCAAATAGCTCTTCAAGGAGAAAACGTATGACACAGTCACAGTTAGTGAAGCACCTCGCCGAAGAGTGCGAAGTAAGCAATAAATTGGCGAAGCAGATGCTGGAGACGCTCGCCGGTACGGCTATCAAAGAGGTGAAGAAGACCGGCATGTTTGTAGTGCCGGGACTGGGCAAACTGGTTCGCGTGGATCGAAAAGCGCGTATGGGGCGGAATCCAGCTACGGGCGAAGCCATCAGTATTCCAGCCAAAAAGGTGGTGAAGTTCCGCGTCGCTAAAGCCGTGAAGGACGCGATTGTGCCTGCCAAGGGCAAGAAGGCCACTGCTTCCTAGTCTTTCCGTTCAGTGGATCGTCGTGTCTTCATCCTGGGGTCCGTCGCGGCCCGAACCTTGGCTGCGCAAACGCCGGCTCCGTCTTTTGCCGATCCGGATCGCCGTGTTTACGCGCTGAATCGCGGCTGGCTATACGGCGATTCCACTGAAAAGATCACGCTGCCGCATGCCAACGTGCGGCTGCCGTGGCACAGCTTCGACGAAAAAGCATTCCAATTCATCTCCGTCTATCGAAGGCACTTCCAGGCGCTGGCCGGCTGGAAGGGCAAGCGGGTCTTCGTGGATTTTGCTGGCGCGATGACCGCCGCGACGGTGTCGGTCAACGGCCACAAGTTTCCCGAATACAAAGGCGGATACACTCCGTTCTCGCTCGAACTTACGCCGTATATCAACTTCGGCGGGGATAATCTGCTGGCGGTGGAGCTGGATTCGCGCGAACGCAACGATATCCCCCCGTTCGGCGACAACATCGACTATTTGACATTCGGCGGGATCTATCGCGATGTCCAGCTTCGCGTGGTGCCGCAGACTTTTGTCGAGAATGTCTACGCGAAACCGGTGCCGCTCGAGAGCAATCGCGCGGTAGTGGTGCGATGTTATTTGAACGGTCCCCTGGAACGGCCGATAAAAATCACGGCCGAGTTCCAGGACGGCGAGACTGTGATGAAAGGAGCCAGTATCACGGTAACCGGGGCCGCGCCGTATCATGACATCCAGATTGAATCCTTAGGTGCAATCCAGCTCTGGGATTTGAAGAATCCGAAATTATATGACGTGGTAGTACGGACAGACTTGGGAGATCAGTACCGCACGCGGATCGGGTTCCGGGAGGCCAAGTTCACACCGTCGGGATTTCGGCTGAACGGCGGACATGTGAAGCTGCGCGGGTTGAACCGGCATCAGACGTTTCCGTACGTAGGGGGGGCCATGCCGGCCCGAGTCCAGCGGCGCGATGCGTGGATCCTTAAGCATGAGCTGCACTGCAACATCGTCCGCACTTCGCATTATCCGCAGTCGCCCGACTTTTTGGATGCGTGCGATGAGATGGGGCTGCTGGTTCTCGAAGAGATCCCCGGCTGGCAACACATCGGAAATTTGGAGTGGCAGAACATCGCGGTCCGCAATGTGGGCGAGATGATCCGGCGCGATTGGAATCATCCTTCCATCGTTCTGTGGGGCGTGCGCATCAACGAATCGCAGGACAATCACGATTTCTACACGCGAACGAACGAGCTGGCTCACTCGCTGGATGACGCGCGGCAAACCGGAGGCATCCGCTACCTGCGCGATTCGGAAAAGCTGGAAGATGTTTTCACCTTGAACGATTTCGGCTTTCCGCTGCAATTGCCGAATCATGCGCTGTACCTCAACACGGAATTCAATGGCCACATGTACTCGACCAAGCGGTTCGACAATGTCACGGTGATAGCAGAGCATGTCAGGCGGCATGCCCGGGTGCACAATCAACTGGCCGGGGACGACCGTTATGCCGGCGGCATCGGCTGGTGCGCTTTCGACTACAACACGCACGCAAATTTTGGTTCCGGCGACCACATCTGCTATCACGGGGTCAGCGATATTTTCCGCATTCCGAAGCCGGCCGCGTATTTCTACAAATCGCAGTGCGATCCCGAGGAGGAAGTGGTTCTCGAAGCTGGATTCTTCTGGTCGGACGGCGACAAGCCGGAGGCCGCCGGACCGGGCCCGGTGCCGATTCTTTCCAACTGCGATCATTTGAAAATCTATGCGGCCCGCCAACTCATGCAGGAGATAGATCCCGATCGTGGTGCGTTTCCGAATCTGAAGTACCCGCCTTTCACCATGGATCTGGGCACTTTCTGGGGCCCCTGGGGCGATTTGAAAATCGAAGGGTATCTCAAAGGGAAGCTTGCGAAAACGCTCACGCTTTCCGGTTCCGGCAAGGATGCGGACTTCCAATTGCTGGCGGACGATCGGGAACTTTCTGGCGACGGGCGGGATGCAACGCGCGTGGTGTTCCTGGTGACGGATGAGTTTGGCAACATGCGGCCGCTCGCCACGGGTGCGATTGCGTTGTCGTTAACTGGTCCGGGAGAAATCATCGGTGAGAATCCGTTCGCGCTGGCGGGCGGCGCGGGCGCGGTTTGGATCCGGGCGGCGGAATCAGCCGGTACCGTGCGTTTGACGGCGCGGCATCCTTATCTGGGTGCCCGATCGATTGAGATTGAAGTTAGACCGGCGCCGGCGGAGTTGATTTGAACGCCCTCAGAGGTCGGCCAAAGGCACCGACTCCCTTAGAATCCGTGAAAAATTAAAAAGCACCGGTCGCTCACGCTCGCGGTTCGGAAAGAATATCTCATGTGGAGAGAGGGTTACAGAACCGCGACCGTGAGGGAGACGGTGCCTTTGCCTATTTCTTTCACGGATTCTTACGGTCGCGGTTCGGGCTCAGGCAGTGACGCTCTTCGCTCTTCCGGGCTGGGCGAACTCGGTTACGATTTCGCGCACGGAATCGCAAAACCTTTCGGCGGTAAACCAATTTTTTCGGTCCGCCACTTGGCCGCGCAACTGGTTTTGCAAAGCGGGGTTCTCAATGACACGCGTGATTTTCTCAGCGGCGTCCTCCACCGAGTCAAAAGTCAGCCTGGCATCGCCTCCGACGATCTCTACTTGGCCACCCGAGTTGTGCACGAACGGAATACATCCGGCGCGCTGCAATTCAGCGGGCGCGATTCCAAAATGTTCTTCCTGCATGGGATGAATGCCGTACTGATGCTGCGCTAGCTCTACCAGCAATTGCCCGCGGCTGAGATCGCGAAGCCAGCGGAACCACGGGCGGGTAGCCGCCAACGCTTCCAGCCGGCGGCCGTAAGTGGCATCGCCGCCGTGTCCGATCAGGGTAAGTTCCAGGTTGTGCCCGCGGCGTCGAACGGATTCGACGATATCCACAGCCATGTCCCAGCGCTTGGTGGGATGCACGCGTCCCACCGCTGCCACGGCCAGACGTCTCTGTTCAAACGGCGGATCCACAAAATCACCAGGAACAGGTGGATAAACAATCTGCGCATCGATGTGATGCGCCTTCTTTATTCGTTCAACAACAAACTGGGAGTTAGCCAGCGTCAAGTTCCGGCGCAGACCCTCGGGTGTTGCGCGCGCAAGGGCCAGGCACAACCGGCGGTACATTCCGAGGACGCCCGGGATTCGGTGAAACCAGCTCATTTCTATCTGCGGGCGGGGCAGGTAGAACCACGGGTAATTGACATATTGCAAGCCGCGGCGATGGAAATCCATTTCGTTGCAGGTGCCGTAGAGGACGTCGTAGCGCTCTTGACCGTCCAAGTCCTGCGCCCATCGCATCACCGCGCAGATGTCAAGTAACGCACCTGAAGTGGGCAGGCTTCTAAGTATGCGCTGGTAGTGCGGCGGCGCCAGGCGAACCTTGAAATCGGCAGCCTGCAAACTGGTGCCGAAGCTGACATTCAATGCCCTGAAGTCGGGCGGCTCGAGCGTAGCGAGGGAGACATCAAAATCCGAGCGCAGTGCTTCCAGCGTCCACGCAGCCATCAAGTTACCGCCGCCGCCCATGCACGTCAACCTGGGATGAACTACCACAACGCGCGTTTTGCGCACCGCCGCGCTGCCGTTCCTGCCGCTGTTCATAGAGTAAGTATAAGTGCGCGGGCCCATTTCCGAGCGAGGCGAAAAGGTGCGCGAGTACTGGCCTGCCTATACGAGCGAAGCGTACCAAAACAGGGTAGCGTATGAAAGTGCCCCATCAATCGAGTGATCCCCGGCCGAGCAGGCTGTTCACAGCCCTGCGTCGCCCGGAGTATTTACTCAATCCGCGGCAAATCTGGCGCAAGCTTCAGAGGCGCTCTCTGTGCAACCAAAACGCGATCAAATTGGCTTGGGGATTGCCTGTCGAAGTGGATCCCAGTTCGATTGTGGGTCAAGATATCGTCAATATCGGGCTCTACGACCGCGTGGTGCTGGAGGCGATTTACCGTCTGTTGGATGCGGGTGAGACGGCCTTCGACGTTGGCGCAAACATCGGACAGAACGCCTCGATCATGGCGCTGGTTGTTGGATCGCGCGGGCGGGTTGTCGCATTCGAACCTGGGCCCACAGCCTTGAGCATGCTAACAAAGAATGTCGAAAGCTGGGCGGCGTATGACCTGGCGCCGATCACGGTTGTTCGGAAGGGGCTCAGCTCTCACATTGGTGCGGGAGTGTTGCATGAATCGCTGGATCTCGGAGGATTCTCTCTAGAGGACGATCCCCCAGGCCCGCCGAGGATCGCGCCGGAGGGCGCCTGCGGGATACCGGTTGAATTGACAACGCTGGATGATTTCCATACTGAGCGTACTGAAATTGGCCTGATCAAAATAGATGTGGAGGGTCATGAATTAGCGGTACTGGAAGGGGCGGGACAGATTCTGGAGCAAAAGCTGGTTCGCGATATCGTCTTCGAGGACTATTATGCGCAGCCCAGCCCGGTGACCGAGCGCTTGCAGGCGGCTGAATATGTAGTGTTCGCGCTTCTTACGGCTTGGCGCAAACCAATCCTCATCACCCTCGACCAGCTCTCGCGGCGCTCCAGGCAAGAGTACGACGTAACAAATTTCCTGGCTACGCGCGATCCCGAGCGGGCGCGCCAGCGGTTCGAAGGCGCCGGCTGGAATTGCTTGCGATTGCGCGCGCGCCGCAAACCGTAATAGCTACGGAATAATCCAGCGTTCACCGCACTCGAAGACTTTGAAACCGAGGGATGGCCGGAAACCCAGCATGTGATTGATGAATCGGTTGACTATTACCGCACTCTCGCCAAAGGCGCCGTAGTGCATGGGCACCAGCCAGCGCGCGTGGATATCTTCGGCAAGCTGCGCGGCTTCGGCGATTTCGAAGTTTCCGTTTCCATCGATCGCGAGCAGCGCCACCGTGACGTTGTAGGGACGCAACCGGTCGACAATGCCATCGTACAGGCAGCAATCGCCTGCGTGGTAAATAGTGTAATCCCCGAAGCGAATCAGATAGCCCAAGTGCGGATAGCCGCCGAGCGGCGTCCAATCGAGCGTGGGATGCGCGGAGGGAACTGAGTAGACTCGCCCATATAGACCGCCTTTGAAATACTCCACGCGCAGGTCGGAATCGGTGGTGGTCATGCGTGCGTAGGGAATGCCAATGGAGCAGGCATGTTCAGCGGTGCTTTTGGGAAGCACTACACGTACGCGTGGCGAGGCTTTCAACATGGCCGGCAATGTTCCCGGGTCCATGTGCGAGGGATGAGCGTGAGTGCAGAGGATCAGGTCGGCGTTGACGGCCTGCTCGGGCGTGAGGGGTGGTTCGGAAACGCGAGTGCGGCCGGGCGGCGTGGAGAGGCATGGATCCACATAGAAGAGCAAGCTGCGATATTTTAGAGCGAAACCGCTGTGCCCGAGCCACCACAGAGCGGGAGAATCGCCGCCGGTTTTCTCTATCTCATCCAGAAGCTCGGCGCCGCGCAGGACCGGCGGATTCATTCTGCCGCGGCCCTCTGCAAACGATCGTGGATAGCTGTCCACTCGGGCGCGAGTGGAGGCTTCTCTACCGCGATCCAGTCAAGGCCTTGCGCGTCTACCTGATGCAGAGTTTCATACAACACCGCGGCATAGGCGCGCGGATGGTCCGGCATTCGGATGATGCAGGCAGCATCGGCGGATTTGCTGATCCACAAATATGCGCCGCGTCCGTCTGAGGGAATCTGGCCATCCTCCACCAAAACGAGCCGCGTGCGCGGGCTGTAATGGCGCTGATGCATCCCAGGGGATGGATGCGCGCCGATGACTGACGACTCTGAGACACTTACCGGGCCAATCACCGCTTCAATCTCGGCCTTCGTCAGCATGCCCGGTCTCAACAATAACGCTTTCCCTCCGGCGAGCGAAAGCACGGTGGATTCGATGCCAACCGTGGTGCGGCCGCCATCCAGCACCATCGCCACGCGATCGCCCAGGCTTTCGCGCACATGCTCGGCAGTAGTGGGCGATAGTTCCCTAAACCGGTTCGCGCTGGGCGCGGCGATGGGAACTCCGGCTTCCCGAATCAAAGCGAGTGCAATGGGATTGGAGGGCATCCGTAGGCCAACGGTATCCAAACCGGCTGTTAGAAGATCGGGAACTTGCGGCTGTTTCGGCAGAACCAGCGTCAATGGTCCGGGCCAGAAACGCTCGGCCAGCAACTCTGCGTTGACCGGCCACTCGCGCACCAGGCCATGCGCCATTTCGATGGAATCCACGTGAACGATCAAAGGACTTTCCGCCGGGCGGCCCTTAGCAGCGTAAATTTTTGCCACGGCCTCGGCATCCAGCGCGTTCGCGCCCAATCCATAAACTGTTTCGGTGGGAAATGCCACCAGTTCTCCAGCCCGGATCAGAGCAGCGGCGCGGCTAATTTCAGAAGGCTCAATCAGGCAGATCCTCTTTTCCATCGCCTGAGCCGGCGGTCTTACCGGTGTGCTTGAAAACCAGGAAGGCGTGCGTGAACCGGTCCAGATCGCCATCCAGCACACGGTCCACATCGCCGATCGAGAGCTTGGTTCGATGATCCTTGATCATGCGGTAAGGCGCCAGTACGTAACTGCGGATCTGGCTGCCAAAATTGATATCGAGCTTCGTGTCTTCCAGTTTCTTATCAGCCGCGCGCTTCTTGTCCATCTCAAATTCGTACAGGCGGGCGCGCATTTGCTTCAGCGCACTGGCGCGATTCTTGTGTTGCGATCGCTCATTCTGGCACTGCACGACGAGCCCCGTTGGGATGTGGGTCATGCGTACCGCGGATTCAGTGCGGTTCACGTGTTGACCGCCTGCGCCGCTGGCCCGGAACACGTCCACGCGGAGATCCTCCGGCTTGATGTCGATGTTGATGTCGTCTTCGATCTGCGGATAGACGAAGACGGACGCAAAGGAAGTATGCCGACGCGCGTTGGCATCGAAAGGCGAGATTCGAACCAGCCGGTGCACGCCGATTTCGGACTGCAGCAAGCCATAAGCGTTTTCGCCGTTGATCTCGACGGTGGCGGATTTTATGCCCGCGCCTTCGCCTTCCAGACGGTCTGTAACCACAGCCTGAAAGCCATGCCGCTCAGCCCAGCGCAGATACATGCGCAGCAGCATTTCGGCCCAATCCTGGCTCTCGGTACCACCCGCGCCGGGATGGATGATCAGAATGGCGCTTTTTGCATCGTTCCGGCCGGATAGCAGCATGCCGGTTTCGAGCACTTCCAGACGCTCGGAGAACTGCTTCAGCTCGCGCTCCAGCTCGGCGGTTACATCTTCGCCTTCGCGCGCCAGCTCGAACAGCGTGTCGAGATCCGACGTGAGGCGCGCCACTTGCGCCTCGTCAGCGAGTGATTGCTCGAGCCGCTTGCGATCCTGCATGATCTTCTGGGATTTTTCGGGCTGATTCCAGAAGTCGGGATCGGAGATTTGTTGTTCGGTTTTGGCTAGCTGGGATTTCTTGCCAGGAGCGTCAAAGATAGCTCCGCACAGCGTCGGCCTGCTGGCGGAGCGAAGCGTACTCTCTTTCCAATTCTTCGAGGGTCATGAAGTTTCATCTTAGCAAGCCGCAATGTAAGACGCGGTGAAAAATCAAAAGCACCGGCTCCCTTACGGTCGCGGTTCGGTTGTCGAGCGTTACTGAACCGCGACCGTGAGGGAGCCGGTGCTTGGGTGCAATACTCGAAGACGGATGAGATATTTGATTACTTTTGCGTGCTATGGCTCGCATGTACATGGCGCACTACCTGGTTCCGTCGACAGCCGGCATAACTTGCCGGGAAGCCGAACATTGGACGCGGATCCAAAACGCGCCAGTGTGGAGAGCGAGGCGATGGTTCAGGCGCCTTATCTACTCGACGAAGGCGCCCGCGCAGTGGTGCTGGAAGCTCTCCAGGAAGTCTGCACTCACCGGCGTTGGAACCTGCTCGCAGCGCATGTGCGAACTAATCATGTTCATGTGATCGTGGAAGGGGAGGTTAAGCCGGACAAGGTTATTGAACGATTTCAAATCGTATGCTAGCCGGGGGCTGAACAAACTTGGTCGTGATGGACCAAATCGAAGGCGCTGGGCACACCATGGGAGCACGAGGTGGCTGTGGAATGACCAGGATGTGCGGGACGCTATTCGGTACGTGATGGAGGAACAGGGGGAGCCAATGGCTTTTTTCGTTGCTGAGGTGTTCTAAAGGCACCGACTCCCTTACGGTCGCGGTTCGGTAACGCCTATCCCGGAAGCCAACGCGATGGCGGCCCAGGCGGTTCCGGCGCTTGAAATCCATTGGTCGTGAGCGTGTGGGAATCCGCTTTCGAAATAGGGCTGGAACTTTACCGACCGGCTGATCACATGCCAGGAACCATCTTCGAATTGGGTATCCAGCAGGTACTTGACGCCGCGCTGATAGGCTGCGTTGGACACCTCCAAACCCACCGCTTCGTGCAGCGCGTACAGAGCTTGACCGGTGGCGTAAGCGTCGCTCGGGAAACCGGTGCGCTGGGCCCAGCCGCCGTCGGATTGTTGTTGCGCGAGCAACTGGTCTGCTCGTTTTCGCAATATCGACTTATCGGCATTAGACCACGCGAGACCCAGCAACTGCATCACGCGTTCTTCGTTTTGTTTTGGTTCCACCGCGATCAACCACACGCGGGCGTGTTCTATCCGCTGCGCGGTTTCCTTGCCGCGGCCTGGAAGTGCATACTGCTGAATGGCGCGGACCGCGTATGCGGTGTCGGAGACCGGTGAATATTGCAGCGGGGGACGGCGGTCTACACCTTGCCAGGATCCGTCCTCGCGCTGGGCGGCCATCAGGCTGTGAACATCGGCATCCATCAAGGCATCGGCAGGATATTTCTGGGCCGCGAGGCTCACTAGAAACAGGCTATCGAGCATGGGGTAGCCGCCCTTGTTGCGAGCTACCAAAGTCGGCTCACGGTCTGAAAGCCGGCGTGCGACCGTCATCTTGATCTGCTCGGCGGCGGCCTTTTCGTCGACTCGAAAGCCGCGGCCGCGCGCGATTCCGGCCAGCATCCCGGTCAACATGTGGTGGTGGCAGCCGACGCAGCCGGTTTTTTCGAAGAATTTCGGCGAGGAGCTGAGCAGCAGCGCTGCGCTCTTCTCCACGGCTTCCCGGATTTCAAAATGAGCTAAACGCGGCGCGGGTGGAGGATCGGGTGGCGGCGAGCTTTGAATGCCGGCCGTTTCGAGCAGGCGCGTGATCGGTGTCGAGCCCCATTTGTGCCCCCAATCCAAAGCCGTCAAGCCGTTTTCATCTCGATGATTGATGTCCGAGGTTTTCTCGAGCAGCATGCGCACGGTCGCGAGATTCTGATCTTCGTTGGTTACGGCCAGCATCAATGGCGTAAGGCCGCGCATATCGACGGCATTCGGATCGGCGTGGGCGTTTAGCAAAAGCTTCACGGCTTCGGGATCGTTCCTTGGCGCGGCCCATAGCAACGCGGAGGTTTTGCCGACTTCTTGCTGGCCGGATTGCGCTGGAACCCGAATCGCGGAACGCTGATTCACATCGGCGCCCGCTTTCAGCAGGGCTTCCACGCTACGTGGGCGATTCATCTTGGACGCCCACATCAACGCGGTTTCGGTGAGACGCAAATGCTTCTCGTTGGGATCGGCGCCGCGCCGGAGCAACTCTTCGACAATCTGGCTGTCGCCCCGTGCGCAGGCTAACCAGAGCGGTCCGACGCCGTCTTTATCCACAGCTTTCACGTCGGCGCCTTTTTCTAGAAGCAGCCGAACCGTTGCGATATTTCCCGGCGATGCGGACGCCACCGATAGCGCGGTGTAGCCGTAGTTCGAGCGCGCTTTGACGTTGGCGCCGTGCGCGACTAGCGTTTGGACTTTAGCTAAATCGCTCGCGGCCCACATCAGTGCATCGATGCCGAGATCGTTCGACGCATTGGGATCCGCGCCTTTGTCCAGCAGAAGGTTTACAAATTGCACGTCGCCGTAGATTGCGGCGTACATCAGCGCGGTCGCGCCCTTGGCGTCACGGGCATTGACATCCGCGCCATGGGCCAGGAGCGATCGGACCGCGGCGAGATCGCCTTTGCGGATTTCGGCGAGGAGTTGTTCACCAGGGTTCTCGGCGGCGCAAGCAAGGCTGGCGAGCAATAACGGCAGGAGCCGCTTACACATCCAACTCCAGCACCATCCCGCGTTTTCCGACGTTCCAGCCGAGCGTCCGGCCGATGGTGTCCGCTTGACCCGCGGCTTCGTGGATGTGGCCGCAGTAAAAATAGGCAGGCTGTCGCGCACGAATAAAGTCTCGCACAGCCGTGCTGCCGAAGTGCTGGCCGTCACCGGCGCGATCCAGCTTGGTGTCTTTGGGCGGTGCGTGGCAGATGAGAATCAATGGATCGAATCCGGCGAATTTTTCGAGCCGCGCGGCCAGCTCCTGCTCGCTGTACTCGCCTGGAGTGTCAAACGGCGTAGGATTCGAGTAGCCCAGGCCGGCCACGGTGTACTTTCCAATCTGGATGGTCTGACCATGGAAATTATGGAAGCCGCACTCCTGGCATATGCGCGCGATGTCGGCTTCCGATTCGTGATTGCCCGGGATCACGTACATGCGCTCGGCACGTTTCTGCAGGATGGGCGCAAGCTGGTCTAATCCGCGGCCCCAGGTTGCCAGGTCACCGGCGGCGAAGTAGTAATCCGCGTCGGTACTCATCAGGCGTTCCAGCGCGTTTTTGTCCCCGTGGATGTCGGAGAAGAGGAGCAGCCGCATACGTGAGAGGGTAGCAGGATTGATTTGTTTCGCGCGTCCCCTTACTGAGTCGGAGGCTCAGGCTAAGAACCCGACGAAAAAATCAAAACGCACCGGTCGCTCAGTCTTAGAAGCCGTGAAAAAATCGGCAACGGCACCGACTCCCTCACGGTCGCGGTTCGGTAGCGATGCTGAGCTAGGCAGCCGAGCGGTTCTTGTTGGATTTTTGATCCAACGCTTTTCGCAACCGCTGGCATTTTCGCTTCGAAATCTGGGCGAATTCGGCCAGGAGTCCGCGTTCGGGCTTGGGCAAGACCCGCGTGGCGGCTTTTAGATAGCTGGACAGGAGGCGCTGTTCGGCGACTGCATCCTTATATTCGCGGAGCACACGCGGCTTCCGCACAGGAGTGGCGACCTTTGAAGTTCGCACTATGCTTGTTAGATCCGTCCTCAGTAACAATGTAACAGGAAAATTCAAGAATTACTCCCACCGTAGCGCTACTATCGGATCAACTTTGGTCGCCCGGCGAGCCGGAATGAAGCTGGCCAGCAACGCTACACCGATCAGGAGCAGCGAGACCGAGGCAAAGGTTGGCAAATCTGTTGCGCTTACACCGAATAACATGCTTGAAAGCAGCCGCGTTATCGCGTAGGAAGCCGCCAATCCGATGCCCGTTCCGATCACGATCAGCAGCATGCTCTGGCGCACAACCAGCGCCAGCACGTCTTGGGATTGAGCGCCCAATGCCAGGCGAATCCCAAATTCGTTGGTCCGTTGTGTGACTGAATAGGAAATGACGCCATAGATTCCCACCGCGGCCAAGGCCAACGCGCCGGATGCGAAGAGGGCCAATAGCAGCATGGAGAAACGGCGCGCGGCGATGGAATCCGACACCACTTGATCCAGCGGCTCAATGGCGGAGACCGGTTGATCTTTGTCTACGGCGAAGACGGCTTGGCGGAGTGAGCTTCCGAGTGCCGGGTTGGCAGACGAAAGCGTCTGCCCCACATTCAATAGGAATGTCATATCGTATGCAGCATCTTGCTCGTATGGATAGTACAGCTGCATGGTTTTCTGCGAATCCAGGCCGTACTGATAGACGTCGCCCACCACGCCCACGATGGTGCGCCAGGGCTCATTGTCCGCGCCGGTATGGACTCGTGCGCCGATGGGATTCTGGCCCGGCCAAAGCCGGCGAGCCGCGGTCTGATTGATCAGCGCGACATTGATATGGTTTCGATCATCCTGGTCTAAAAAAAGCCGGCCCTCGATCAGCGGAATGCTGAGCTCCTGGAAATAGTCCGGCGTGACATCGTATTGATCCAGGCTGGGCTTATCGCCTTGAGAGAACACGCGGCCTTGAATGTCCATGCTCATCTGGTTGAAGTTGGATGATTCCGGAAGCACGCTTACGGCGCTTGCGTAGCGAACGCCCGGCAGCTGGCGGAGCTGGTTCAGCACGTCTCGCATGAACCTGGCACGCTGCTCGGCGCGCGCATATTTTGCGACGGGCATGGAGACGTCGGCAGTCAGGACATTGGTGGCATTAAAGCCCGGCTGCACGGCGCGGAGATGCCGGAAGCTGTTCATCAGAAGACCGGCCGAGATCAGCAATACCAGCGCGAGCGCGATTTCGGAAACCACCAAGAAGTCGCGAAACGTTCTCCGGCCGGCCGTATCCGGGGTGCTGCGTCCGCCGGCGCGCAAGGCGTCTACCAGGCTTCCGATAGACATTTGCGTGGCGGGCGCCATTCCAAAAACGACGCCGCTCAGAAGGGAGATGGCAGCGGTGAAACTGAGGACTCTTAAGTCGATGGACACGTCAGTCAGTTCGGGAATTACTTTGGTCCCGATGGCTTCCAGAATATGGACGCCCCAAACGGCCAGCAGCAAACCAGCCGCACCACCCAGCGCACCCAGCAAGAGGCTTTCCGTCAGCATTTGGCGAATCAGGCGGCCACGCCCTGCGCCGACCGCGGCCCGAATCGCGATTTCCCTCCTGCGAACCGTGCAACGCGATAGCAGCAGGTTGGCAAGATTCGCGCAGGCGATCAAAACGACCAACGATACGGCGACCTGCAATACCAAAAGTCCGGTGCGCAGATTCCGCACCAGGTCATCCTGCATTTTCACCAGCCGCACTCCGCGCCCGGTATTGTAATCCGGGTATTGATGCTCGAGCTGACGGGCGAGGACATCGAACTCGGCTTGGGCACTTTGTAGCGACACACCGGGCTTCAGCCGGCCAATCGCGCGCAGATGACGGCCGCTCGGAATTTCGTCCAGGTAGTCTTTCGAGAGCGGCTGGTAAAGCTCGACCGGAGTTTCCACCAGGCTAGCGGGCAGCGACCGGAAATCCCGCGGCATGACGCCGATGATGCTGAAGGTGGTGGAATTGAGCGAGAATGTTTTGCCTAGAATATTGGGGTCCTGCGCGAACTTACGCTGCCATAATCCGTAACTCAGCACGGCCACCGAAGCCTTGGCGTTCAGATTCTCATTCGCTTCAAAGCCGCGGCCGAGCAGCGGCTGCGGACCCATGACGCCGAAGAAGCCAGGCGAGACACGGAGAGTGCTGATGCGTTCCGCTGCACCGTGGCCTGTCACCACTTCATCCCACGCCGCATAGGCAGCGATGTCTTCGAAAGAATGATTCAACTTGCGCCAATCCTGGACATCGGGAAACGAGACTTGAGATCGCTCGCTCGAAGCGCTATGCCGCTGCTCGGTGGTCCAGAGCAGGACCAAACTGCTGCCATTCCTGTAAGGCAGTTCGCGCAGGAGCACCGCGTTGACCACGGTGAAGACGGATGTAGTGGCGCCGATGGCGAGTGCAAGAGTTAGTAGAGCTACTGCGGTGAATCCGGGGCTTTTGCGGAGGGTCCGGGCCGCATATCGAAGGTCGTCGAAAAAGCTGGGCATGACTGTGGATACTTGGTAACGGGCGGGGGGTTACAAGAATTCGTTTCTCGTTTCTCGTTTCTCGTTCGCATTACCGGGTGTTCGGGGTTGCGAACTAGAAACTAGAAACAGAAACGGTCTTTTACGCTTTTCCCGACGCGGCCTGGTTTGGTTCCCAGAGGACTTCCGGTGCTCCGAGAATGTGATTTGCCCACCGGCTCCAGACAAAAAAGGCATCGCTCAGGCGATTCAGATATTGAATGGCTTCCGGCGGGATCTCTTCTTCGCGCGACAGGCTCACGGCGATGCGCTCCGCGCGGCGGCAGATAGTGCGGCAGGC
>DASYNU010000017.1:0-4053 GCA_036008345.1 Bryobacteraceae bacterium | reverse complement strand
ACTTTTTCGGAAAGTGTTACGTGCTGGATCTCCGGTTGGATCAGGAATACCGGCGCAGTGAGCCCGTGAATTCGGAAGAGGGCGCGCCCATGGGAATCGGAATCTGGTATGAGATGTGGATCAGCGATCCGGTGGCGTACTTGTTCAAGAATACGGATCCGCGCGGATCGCTGCGAGCCAACGTCAGCAACGCTACCGTGCGCTGTTTGAGCAACATGCCCCTGGCGGACATGCTGCAGACGCGCCATCAGATGAGCCAGACGGTGCGGATGGAAGTTTCGCCGCAATCGGAAGCGTGGGGTTATCAACTCGGTTCGGTGTACATCCGGAAAGTGCATTTTCGCGACGCTGAGATGATTCGCCAGATCGAAGAAAAAGTGGTGAACCGGTTGCGGCAGGTGACGGCTGCCATTCGGCAGGCCGGCGCGAACCAGGTGAGCGTGATCGCGAGCACGGCCGAAAACCAGGCATCGGTGGAATTTGCGAAAGCGGCGGCCATTCGGCCCAGTACGCTCGGTCAGGCGTTAGGCGAGATCGCAAAGCAGCCTACGGTGGCCGCGGCGCTGTTCGATATTCTGGAGACTCAGAAACTACTGGCCAGCGATGCCCGATTGACGCTGCTTGCGGCGGGTCCGGACAGCCGAGTGTTGGCCGATTTGTTGGCTGCTACCAGCTTGCCAAAGGCACCGACTCCCTGACGGTCGCGGCTCGGAAACGTTACCGAACCGCGAGCGTAAGCGACCGGTGATTTTGGTTTTTTCATGCGAAACTTGAAGTTGAACAAGACTTCGCTCCAAAAAGCAAAAATCAAGATTCTGCTGCTCGAAGGCGTTCATACGACCGCCGTCGAAGCCTTCCGCCAGGATGGCTATACCAATATCGAGTATCATCCCAAGTCTCTTCCAGAGCCCAAACTGATCGCGTCCCTCAAGGACGCCTACTTGGTGGGGATACGCTCCAACACGCGCCTTTCCAGCCGTATTCTAGAGCGTGCCGAGCGACTGCTCGTGATCGGCTGTTTTTGTATCGGCACCAATCAGGTTAATCTCGACGCCGCCCAGGACCGCGGTATCCCGGTTTTTAACGCGCCGTTCTCAAATACGCGCAGCGTGGCGGAACTGGTGCTGGCGGAAATCATCATGCTGCTGCGCGGCATTCCGCATCGCAATGCGGTGGCTCACCGGGGCGGTTGGTTGAAGACCGCCAGCGGATCCTATGAAGTGCGCGGCAAATGCCTGGGCGTGGTGGGCTATGGCCACATCGGCACCCAGATTGGGCTGCTGGCGGAAGCATTGGGAATGCAAGTGGTGTACTACGATGTCGAAACCAAGCTGGCGCTGGGAAACGCGCGCGCCATGCCATCGCTCAAGGCGCTGCTCGAAGTGGCCGATGTTGTTACACTGCATGTTCCGGAAACAGCGCAGACGCGAGGCATGATGGGCGCAGCCGAACTGGCGAGGATGAAGCCGGGCGCTCAGCTCATCAATGCTTCTCGCGGGACCGTGGTGGATATTGATGCGCTGGCCACGGCGCTTCGATCCCAGCATCTGGCGGGCGCGGCCGTGGACGTGTTTCCGCTCGAGCCCAAGACCGCCGACGAGGAATTCGTTTCCCCTTTGCGCGGGATGGACAACGTGCTGCTGACTCCTCACGTGGGCGGAAGTACGGCGGAAGCGCAGCAAAACATCGGCGTCGAAGTAGCTGAGAAACTGATCAAATACAGCGACAACGGTTCTACGCTGAGCGCGGTGAACTTCCCGGAGGTATCGCTACCGGAGCATTCCGGAAAGCACCGGCTGTTGCACATCCATCGCAACCAGCCCGGTGTTCTCTCTGCCATCAACGCTGTTTTCTCAGAGCAACGCATCAATATCGCCGGCCAGTACTTGCAGACCAACGCTAAGATTGGCTACGTAGTGATCGACGTGGAAACGCGAGAGCCTGCCGAATCACTGAAAATGAAGCGCAAGCTGGATAAAGTACCGGGCACCATCCGCACCCGTGTTCTGTACTGAGGCCAGACCGTGAGCCTACTACGGCCCAACTTACGACGGCCCAGCTTACGACGGCCCGACCTCGCGCAACGGCTGGATCCCCGCAGCTTCCTTGTCGAGATCGTCCAGGTCTAATCGGTCTAAGTGGTCTAGATTGTCTTCGGAAGCGTCCCCAGCTTCACCCGTCTCCGGGTCATCCTTGTGCAGCTTGCGGTCAAGCCGCCGCGCAGCCTTTTCCCTCTGCTTTTCGGCGCGAGCCACTTCCTTCTGACGTTTCTTGTATGTATCACGTGAACGACCGGCCATAACTCCTCCAACAGAATTTTTAGTCCGCGTACGGACCGTGAGGTGATGAACGGTAGTGAACTACCAGCGACGGTCGCGGCGCCCTCCGCCACCGCCGCCTTCTGTCTTGGGTCTGGCTTCGTTTACGTTGATGGCCCGGCCACCCAAATTGGTGCCGTTCAAGCCGGCGATGGCCCGATCGGCCTCGCTGGCATCGGTCATCTCGACAAACGCGAACCCTCGTGAGCGCCCGGTATCCCGGTCCGTCATCAAGCTGACCCGCTCCACGGCGCCGTATGCTTCGAAAGCAGAACGGATGGATTCCTCGGTGGCGCCAAAATCCAAATTTCCTACAAAAAGCTTCTTCATGGTTTCTCCTACGTTTGAAGGCGAGCTCGACGGAGGCAGAAGGAATTCTCGGCCAAACGCGGCAGGACAACCAAACGCGATTTTTATTATAGCAGGATATCCGGGCACTGGGTTTCAGCAGTGATATAGTGCAGGAATGAAATTCCAGACCGTTGTCGCGGCTGCCCTGTTCGCCGCCGCCCTGCCGCTTTGCGCCATCGACGATCCGGTTCGAATCGAGAACGGTTCGCTTTCGGGTACGCCCGGTTCCAGTCCCGAAGTTCGGGTATATAAGGGCGTACCATACGCCGCACCTCCGACCGCGGATTTGCGCTGGAAAGGGCCGAGACCGGCTCCGTTCTGGCAAGGCATCCGGACCGCGACGGAATTTTCGGCCGCCTGTTATCAGACGCCTTATCCGAAAGCATCCATTTATTATCGCGATCCGGAGCCGATGAGCGAGGATTGCCTGTACTTGAATGTCTGGACTGCCGCGAAATCTAATAGGGAACACCGCCCGGTGATGGTATGGATACATGGCGGCGGCCTGACCCGAGGGTCCGGCGCCGTGCCGTTCTATGACGGCGAAGCACTGGCCAAGAAGGGCGTGGTGTTGGTGACCATCAACTACCGTCTGGGGATATTTGGATTTTTCGCGCATCCGGAGTTGACCAAGGAATCCGACCGCAATGCGTCCGGCAATTATGCCCTGCTGGATCAAATTGCCGCTCTCGAATGGGTAAAGAAGAACATCGCTGCCTTTGGGGGCGATCCGAAGCGAGTGACCATTTTCGGTGAATCGGCAGGCTCGTGGAGCGTGAATTATCTGATGGCCACGCCGTTGGCCCGTGGTCTTTTCCAGCGCGTCATCGGCGAGAGCGGCGGGGCGTTTGCAGTAATGAAAACACTGGCGGAAGTGGAAGCGTCCGGCCAGAAGTTCGCCGCGTCTCAACATGCGGATTCCGTCTCGGCGCTCCGGGCCAAGCCGGCCGAAGAGCTGTTGAAAGCTTCGTCCGCCGCAAGTTTTCCGCCGAATGTGGATGGCTGGATGCTGCCGGAGGATGTGTATACGATCTTCGCGAAAGGCAAGCAGATTGATGTGCCTCTGATTGCCGGCTCGAACGCCGACGAAGGCAAATCGCTGGCGCCTTGGCCGGCCACGGGAACGGCGGCGACTTTCGTGGAGCAATCCCGCTCCCGTTTTGGCGAAAGAACGGACGCGTTTCTGAAGTTGTATCCCGCCGGATCGGATGCAGAAGCAGCCGCGTCGCACTATGCGAGCTTTCGGGATTTCAGCTTTGGCTGGCAGATGCGAACCTGGGTGCGGATGCAAACCAGGACCGGCAAGGCAAAGGCGTTCCTTTACTATTTCGACCGGGTCCCTCCGGGCCCCGATAGCAGCCGCTACGGCGCTTACCACGCGTCG
>DASYNU010000016.1:0-26848 GCA_036008345.1 Bryobacteraceae bacterium | reverse complement strand
GCAGGGAATTGCGAATAACACTGCTGCGAGACCGAGTCGCCGTCCCGCGGGCCGGGCGAGACCCAGCAATAGCAGCGGACTAAGCAGGAAAACTGGTCCCACCACTCCATACAGCCGGCTCCCTCCTATGCTTAATTCGAGCGGCATCTCCAGCGCGCTCACGCCGCCGTGGACTCTCTGCGCATGCGCCCAGATTTTCTCCAGCCAAACCGACATGTAGGGATTCGGAAACACCGCGTTCGTAAATGGCGATACCGGATTGCGCACCACGATCGCGTTCTTCAGCATCCACGGCGCGGCGATCAGTAAGCAGCACGCTGCCACCAAAATCGCGGGCCGAATCTTCCGCCGAGTGAAAAGAACAGCACCGATCGCATAAACGATCGCCAGCCCACCCGTATACTTCGTCGCATAGGCGAAGCCCGCGCAAAGTCCAATCAGGACCAGCAACCCGTTCCGCGGCTCCTCGCGCCAGATTTCGAGCAGTAGAAAAACTGCGAACACCGCGCATGCCAGCGCGACATCCACGTACGCGCTAGACCCAGTCTTGCCGACAATTGGACTAATGAAAAATAGCAGCCCTCCAATCACGCCCGCCACCGGCGACCCAATTCGCCGCCCGTACGCCAGCATCCCGAAGGGCGCCATCAGCAGAAACAAAAAATGCACCATCGCCGCCGCCGTATGCTTTCCGAATGCGTATGCAAACAGAAACAACATTTCCATACCTTCCGGATAATTCGCCGTGAAGTTGGTGCTGATCCTTGGAAGATGGTGCTCCCGCAAATACCGAGCCGCGAGTGCGACATGATATGCCACTCCGTCTGGACTGGTCTCAGGTTCCAATGCGTTCCCGAGATATAACAAGCCAAAAACAACCAACAAAACTTGGGCCATGATCTTCCAAGGCCACTCACCGCGAGCCGGCGAAAATCGCAGTGCCCCCCTTCGGATCGCGAGCGCGATGATAACCAGCCCGGCCGCCAGAAAAACGCCGCGATGCGCCTGCCCCGCGGCTGTCAGCGCAAGAACGAGAGTGCTGAGACAAGCAGCCCCGGTAGCGAAGCCAAGAAAACATTCCTCGATCCTCGTCAACTTAGCCCGCGCCAACTGCAAAACCAGCTTGCCCGCCGAAAGGCACACCACATACGTGAACCCAGTAGCAAATAAAATAGCGAGAAGCTGCCTCATCGATGACATATGGCGCAGGCAATCCTGCCTGCCGCGTCGGCACTCCTGCCGACGCTCTTAAATACTCAACCTAAATACTCAACCCAGGCGCCTTAACCCTCCCCAACTTCCACTCAAATAGCCACCTGGAAACAAACACAGAAGTAAACACATTCGCCACCAACCCCAACACCAACGTAACCGCGAACCCTCTCACCGGACCAACGCCAAACAGAAACAGGCAGCCGCAAGCTACCACGGTGGTCACGTGCGTATCGACAATCGACGAAAGCGCTTTGCTGAAACCGGCCTCCACTGCGGCAACCGCGCCCTTTCCAGCCTGTAGCTCTTCCCGGATGCGCTCGAAGATCAGCACATTGCTATCCACGGCCATTCCTATGGTCAGAATCACTCCCGCGATTCCTGGCAGCGTCAACACCGCGCCAAAGTAGCTAAGCGCCGCAACCAGGATCAGAGCGTTCAGCGCCAACGCAATTGTCGCATTCACTCCCGCACCTTTATAGTAAGTGCACATCACCGTGACTACCGCAGCCAGACCAGCCACGCCCGCGCGCGTCCCTTGCCGGATGGAATCCGCTCCGAGCGACGCAAGCACCGTGCGCTCCCCCGCATACTTTACGCTGGCCGGCAGCGATCCGGCACGCAGATTTAGCGCCAGCTCTGAGGCATCCTGCTGGCTCCGCTGGCCGGTAATTTGCCCGGTGTCCCGGATCTTGTTCTGGATCACGGCTACACTGATAATTTTGTGGTCCAGCACAACGGCCGCGCGATTATTGATATTCGCCGCCGTATACGCTTCGAACCTCTTCGCCGCGTCTTGGGACAACACAAAAGTAGTTACCCACCCACCCGCCGGACTCTCGCCAGGCTGCGCGTTGCGTATGTCCGCGCCGCGAATGACCGGGTTTTTCGAGAGCAAATAACATCCGGCTCCATCCACCAGTTGCGTATTCAAGGGAAGCACGCCGCCTCGGGATTCGAGCGCCGCATCGCAGGATGGAAACGGCCCCTCTCTTACATCCAGCCATTCCAGGACCGCCGCAGTGCCAATCAGACGCTTGATTCTCGCGGGATCGTCCACGCCCGGCATCTCCACCAGAATCTCGGCCTCCTCCGGCGCGCCCACTGTCCGCTGCGTAGCCTCCGCGAGCCCTAGCTCATTGGTCTTTTTTTCGATCACTCGCAAGGTTTGCCTTACTACCTCCTGCCGGAGCCTTACTACTTCCCCAGGCTCCATGGACAGGCGATATTCAGACGGCCCAACCTGCCTCACCGCCCAACCCGGGATGTTTCCAGGTGCGGCCGAACCGCCAGCGACATGGATCGCCACGCGATTCGCCTCCGCGACCGAAGCAGCTTCTTCCACCACGACGGTCCCACCGATCCCGCTGGCCTTCAACCGTGTGGCCGTTTCCTGTGCTTCCGCATTAAAAGCGTCCTGCAGATGAATCTGTAACGTCAACTGGCTTCCGCCGCGCAGATCCGCGCCCAGCCGGATGTTGTTCCGCAAATTTCGCTGGAGCTCGCTCCGCGTTCGCGGAAAACCAATGATGCAATAGATCGAGATAAGCGTCACCGCAAAGATTACGAGGATCTTCAGTTTGAGCATAGACACACCTCCTCCAAAATTGAAAAAAACAGATAAATAGTGGGCAGCAGATCAGTTTGCGGTGTAGGGCAGGATGGCATCTCCAATGCCACCTAGCCTCCCACCTCCGGGACTGGACCCCTCGTGGGGCAGGGCCATGCCCTCCCAGCCGTCTTTTGATCCTGCTGGCGCAACCTCCGGAGGAGCCGGGGCTTTACTGCGAACCAGAAAGCGACTCGTCAGGACTCCCGGCAGGGCATGGCCCTTCCCCACAAGCCCTCCAAGTTCCGATTCTGGGAAAACTAAGTGGCATTGGAATGGCATCCTGCCCTACAACCAAATTGACCCACTACCGGATCGCGGGGCGATCTGTTTATGCTGGAGGTGGTCGCTGATAGAGCGAGAAGGGAAGGCGCTCGGCGCCTCGTAAATACGAAATTCGGGACAAGCATTCGGATTCGGTACCGGAATCTGGAATCCGCACCTCGTCTCCGGCCACAGCCGGCAACGATTCATGGATCAGGCGAACCCGCGAGTCGCTCGGCTTTTCCAGGTCGCCCTTGAGCTCGGCATGGCCCGATGGAATGCTGCCGCTAAGGTGAATCCAGCGCCCGCGCGACAGTTTTCCGGTGGGACCGCCCAGCAACGCTCCAAGAGCTGCGACGGTTCCGATCGCCAGAACAAGTTTGAAGCCGGGACGCACTAGCCTCAGTTTACCGGATTCCACCCTGGCCATTCAATTGCACCTAGATATTGCAGAAGGTGGGAGTCTTGATATGTTGGCAGGTGCAATTGTCGCGGTTTTGCTGATCTTTGGCCTCTTTTTGTCGATGCTCTCTTCATCGCCCAGGGCCGATACCGAGTGCAATCCTGACACTGAGGCGTGACACTCTGGCACAATCTTGCCCTAACCGAGCCGCGACCCAACCGAGCCGCGACCGTAAGGGAGTCGGTTTTCAGTAATACCAATTCCGCAACCGAACATCGATCCCCGTACCATCCAGCGCCTTCCTAAACGCCTCAGTATCACTCCCCCGATAGTGGTACGGATATACAACTTTGGGATGAAATGCCCGCACGGCATCCGCCGCCTCTTCCGGCGTCATCGTGTAAGGCAGGTTCATGGGAACAAAAGCAACATCGATATTCTTCAGCGCCCGCATCTCCGGCGTCCCTTCGGTATCGCCGGCGATGTAGAACCGCGTTCCGCCATAAGTCAGAATGTAGCCGTTCCCGCGGCCCTTGTCGTGGAAGAACGTCCCAGGCGTAGGGCCACGCTTCAAGTTATACATTGGCACCGCTTCGATGGTCCACTGTTCCCACGTAGTCGTCTGGCCATTCGCCAGCACCTTGGCTGAAGTAAGAGTTTTCGCAACTGCCGCCGGCGCGATGAACACGGTCCCATCCTTATGGACCTTATCAATCGCAGCCTGATCCAAATGATCCGGATGAATGTCGGTAATCAAAATCAGATCCGCCTTCGCCAGACCTTCAAAATTCCCCTGGCTCCAAGGATCCACGTGGATCACCTTCCCCCCAGCCTCAATCATCATGCTGGCATGCCGGATAGGCGTGATCTTAACCACCCCAGCCTTAGTCTTAAACTCCTCAACCGGCCGCTGCGCAAAAGCCGCAACACCAATCAACAAACCACAACTCAATGTCTTCATCATCGAGATTGTATCAAGCACCGAACCGAATAACCGAACAACCGAATAACGTAATCCCGATGAACGTTTAGTGAATCGGGATTACTGTGAACGTAAGAAGAAATATTGTAGCCGCGAGTATCCCTAGAGCCACCCGCCTTCGATCCAGCGGCGTAACATCGAAAATCACCGGATGCCGCAGCGCGAAGAAGAATAGCAACGCTGCCCAAACCAGCCACGCTCGCCAATAGAAAATCCCGAGCGGGACCAGCACCGCCACGAACAAACGCGACAACAGTTTGTGCTTGGTCGCTGTGAACGAATAAACAATGTGTCCCCCATCCAACTGGCCAATGGGCAACAAATTGAGAGCAGTCGCCAACGTTCCCACCCACGCCGCGCGTGCCACTGGATGCAGCGAGATATCCGCCGCCGCACGCCCTGGAAAAATCAACAATTCCATCAGGCGCTGGATGGCCGGTACACTGAAAATCATATCGCCCCGCTCGGCGATCCCTGGAATCACTCTGGAATACGCCAACCCGATGGCCATCGCGGGAAGCAATAGAATGAAACCCGCCAGTGGCCCCGCTACGCCAACATCAAAAAGCGCGCGCCGCGTATAGATGGGTGAGCGTATCCGGATGAAAGCTCCGAAGGTGCCGATCCCAGGCAGCGGCGAGGGCAGGAAATAAGGCAAGCTGGCGTCGATCCCATAGTAGCGGCACGCGAAGTAGTGACCCAGCTCATGCCCTAGCAGGATGGTCATTAGCGTCAGCGAATACGGCAAGCCCCCCAACAACAGCCAGGGCCGCGACACAAGCAGCGGAACTACATTGACGTACTGGTCAAGATCCAGCGCGCGATTGCTTTGAAAACTCTGCGCCAGCACCACACCGACTATCGTTGTGGTGAGTAGCGACAGTCCCAGCAATAGAACATGCAACGCCCACCGCGATACCGGAATCGAGGTCTCGTCGAAAGTGAACGCAGTCCTCAAACCGTCGGTCGATGAGCGCGGAACCACGTCCCTTACACTACTGCAGCGACTGCAGCTCCTTGCCCGGCTTGAAACGCACCGCCTTGCCCGGAGGGATGGCTACTTCGGCGCCGGTGCGAGGATTGCGTCCGATGCCGGTCTTGCGAGGACGCACGTTGAAGATCCCGAAGCCGCGCAATTCAATGCGCTCCCCGTGCGACAAGGCCCGCTTCATGCTTTCGAAGACTGTCTCCACAGCCATCTCGGCTTTGGTCTTGGTAATCCCAGTTTTGTTTACGACTTCGTTAATGATGTCGAGCTTGATCAAGGTGCCCCTCCTGGCCGAACTGGTGTTGACTACAATCGGAAACGCTCCTACCGACGTCCCCGATATCGAGGGACTGGAGCAAACTTCATGATAGGATTAGGGTTAGACCCTTGTCAAGAGCAGCCATCCACGCCCTTGCCCGCCGCACCGGCACACTCGATACCAAAACCTTCCGCGATGCATGCAGTCTCTTCGGCTCAGGCGTCACGGTTGCAACGGTTCGCGCTCCCGACGGTTCTCCGCACGGTCTCACCGTAAGTTCCTTCACGCCCGTTTCCATCGAACCTCCGCTCATCCTTATTTGCATCGATCACGGCTGCACATTCCTTCAACACTTCCGTGCCTGCTCGCACTTTGCCGTTAATATCCTCGCCGAATCGCAGCGCGACCTCTCGATAACATTCGCCTGCAAGGATGCAGGCCGCTTCAAAGGCGTGGACTGGAACCCCAGTCCCAATGGCGTGCCCCTGCTCCACGGCTGCATAGCTACTTTCGAATGCCAGCTTGCGGCCGTAATCGAAGCCGGCGATCATGCCATTTTCCTGGGCGAAGTAGTGAGCGCGGAATGCCAGGGCGGCGAGCCGCTCCTATATTTCAATCGCGAGTACCGCTCCTTAGACTGAACCGCGACCCTGAGATCCGTGAGAAAATCGCGTGCCGTCTCCCTTACGGTCGCGGTTCGATAACCTTCTCTCAACACGAGAGATTCTTTCCGAACCGCGAGCGTCAGCGACCGGTGCTTTTGAATTTTTCCCGGATTCCGAGGGAGCCGATCCCGTTCATTTTTCCAGCGCCATCCACGCGGCCAGCGCCGCATATTTTTGGTCCTGCGTCCACGGCGGCCCCAAAGGTTTGCCCATTTCTTGGACGCTTCGCTGAAGCTCAGCTACTGTCGTGTGAAAGTGTGCCGAACCCCGCTCGAACAGTTCCTTCTCCTTAACTCCCAGTACTGCTAGTCCACAATGCCCGCAAGCCTCCACCAACGCATTCCGGAAAAACTCACCCTCGGCCGTGTGAATCAAAGCGTGCGATTTCAAAATCGATTCCAGCCCGGGCAGCGCCCGTCCAGATCCCAAAATGATTCCGCAGCCGGACGCTTCCGCGCGCCGATCGCGCAGTCCATCCATGGCTGCCTGCAAAGCCTCCCCCGCCAGCCGCCGAGTACTCTCCACGCACCGATCGAGATAAGCTTTCGCGTCCGAAAATTCCATCGGCTCCGCCGCATGATACGGCTGCTTCGATCCCCGAATCCCCGGATCGGCAATCTCAATTCGCCGCCGCGCGATCACCTCGGGCGAATTAGCCGGGCCCGCAAGAGCCACCAAAGCCGCCCATCCGGAATGCGCCCGCAATCCGATGGCAGCTTTCTTGATCATTCCGGCAATTATAGCGGCCCGAGCCGACAGCCGCTGTCATGTTTGGACCATGCTTGGACCACGTTCGGACAATGCTTGGACCATGTTTGGACAATGTTGGACCAGCATGTGGGGCAGGGCCATGCCCTGCCAGGCACTCAACGCCGCGCCGTCACCGGATCCGGCACCGCCACCACATCCATCGCAAAGGACGCGTCGAGCGACGGCAGCCCCTCAAACGGCAACATAGTACTAGCCGGTGGATTAGCCCCCGTATAAAAACTCGCCCGCACCGCGCGCACCTTGGCAGTAAGCGCACCAGAAGTAAGATACAAATGCGACATCACCACGTGAACGAAACGCGCATTGGACCCGCTCAGCGCTTTTCCCAGCCGCTCGAACGCCAGCTTCACATCGCTCTCCTGCGTGCCAAACGCCAGCTGCGTTCCGGTGATCACCAATTTTGGACTCGTCACCAGTGCGATCTGCGAATAATGCGGGGATTTGTCCAAAGCCACAGGATTCAGAAAACTGATCGGCTCAGGCGCTGCAGACCGGGCGCGCGCCACTGCTTCGCACTCTGCTGCCGGCATCACCGGCTCCCGCTGCATCTGCACATAGTTTATCGCGGCGGCGGGAAAATTCTCCTTCATCAATTGCTGCGTGTTCCTCTGCTCCTCGAGCGAGCTGACGAAACAAGTCACCCGCAGCGCATCCTCAGCTTCCATCCCGCCGCCCCGTAGCGCGCTCTTCAGTTGCTCGAGGGATTTCTCCACGCTCGCAGCAGCCTGTCCGGAAACGAACGCAATCCCGTTCGGATTCACAGATCGCTTATCCATCTCGGTGGTCTCGATCACAACCTGCGCGCCTTCCATGGGCAGCGCGCCAACTTGCACCACACTCAACGCCGGCAACGCCGCGCGTTTCTCGCTAAATGCCTCACCCACCAGCTCACCCACGCGCCGCATGTTTCCCGATCCGGCCACGAACACGCGCAGCTTGACGATAGTGCCATGGCTTGAACGCAGCAATCCCTTCAAAGCCTCGCGAGTTTGCGGAGTGAACAACCCTTTGGATGACAACGGGGACACCTGAAAAGCCAGCCGGTCCGTGTCTGCAACCACCGCGATGGGCAGTTCTTTGGGAGGTGGCAGCGTCTGCGTGTCCTCCTCCTTCTTTTTCTTTTTGTCGGGAGCCACCACCGGCAAATAGCCCTCATCATCCGCAGGCTTTTTTTTCTGTGCAGAAAGTTCACCGCAGACAAAAACGAACAAGACGGCGACTACGAAGGAAGTCCGGAAAGAGTGCATCGCGGCCAGACAACTGATTCTAGCATCAGGCGCCAGGCGCCAGGATGCAGGCTCCAGGCATGAACACGCGCTATGGCTCGGTACCGGTCGCAGTGGCCTGCCGCCTGCCTCCTGCCGCCTGCTTCCTGTTACATTTGTCTCCAGTGCCCCCCACCGCGACCACCACAGCCCGCACCATCAACTTCACACGCTACGCCTGGGGAGTGCTAGCCGCGAACTTGCTCGTCATTCTCTGGGGTGCATACGTCCGAGCCTCAGGCTCCGGCGCCGGCTGCGGTAGCCATTGGCCGCTGTGCAACGGCGACGTGTTACCCCACAGCCCCGGCATCCAGACCATGATCGAATTCACGCACCGTGTGATGAGTGGAGTCGCGCTGGTCGCTGTCGTCGTCCTCAGCGGCTGGAGCGTCTTGCTATTCCCGCCCCGGCACCGCGTGCGAAAAGCGACCATTTACGCCATGGTGTTTTTCGCCGCGGAGGCGTTGCTGGGCGCAGGCCTGGTCCTGCTCCAACTGGTCGCGCAAAATGCCTCGGCCGGCCGCGCTTTCTATCTCGCCATGCACTTGGTGAACACCGAATTCCTATTGGCCGCGCTGGCTCTTTCGGTCTGGTTCTCGCGCGACGATGCACCACCCCCGTCCCGCCCGTCTACAATGATTGCCGCGTCTCTGGCGCTCGCCATTTTGGTCAGCGTCACAGGCGTCATCGCGGCTTTGGGCGATACGCTCTTCCCGGCGGGCTCGCTCGCCGAAGGCATGCGCCAGGATCTCTCCTCCGGCGCCAGCTTCTTGATCCGCCTGCGTAGCGCCCACCCCTTTCTAGCGGTTCTCGCCGCGGCGTATTTTATAGCCGCGGCAGTTTCTGTAATGCGATTGAAGCCCTCGCCGGTCACCACTCAGATCGCTCTCGGAGTGCTGGTACTTTCCGTTGCCCAACTCTGTGCCGGCGCCGTCAACCTCGCCCTGCTGGCCCCCATCGCAATGCAGATCGTGCACCTCCTGCTGGCCGACCTTCTTTGGATCGCGCTCGTCCTCCTTACTGTCCAGGTTCCCGCTCAAGCAATTCGAAAATCATGATGCGATATTTATTGCTCCTCGCGGCAACCGCTACTCTCGCGTGTGCGCAAATTACCGGTCCCGATGTCAAAGTCTACAAAACTGTTGGGACCACCAATCTAACCGCTCACATATTCCGGCCGGCAGCGAGCGCCGCGACCGCGCGTCCCGCCATCGTACTCTTCCACGGCGGTGGATGGGTCGCCGGCTCCCCGGACTGGGTCTACGATGCAGCCAAGAGATACGCCGGATATGGCGCAATAGCAGTGGCCGCGGAATACCGCCTAGCCGACGAGAAAACCATCACACCGCTGGATGCAATCGGGGATGCCCGCGACATTATTCGCTGGATGCGCCGCAATGCTGCCGCCTTGGGTATCCAGCCAGATCGAATCGCGGCTCATGGAGTGTCCTCGGGAGGCCACCTGGCGGCGTCACTAGCGACTTTCGACGATCACGTAAGCGATCAGCCGAGCGCGATCCCAAATGCCATGGTACTGATCTCGCCAGCGTTGTCCCTGGCTCACGACGGCTGGTTCCAAAAGATTCTTCTCGGCCGCGCAACTGCCGCCGACGTCTCTCCCGACGAGCACGTAAGACAAGGTTCTACCACCCTTAGCAATTTTTGTTGGCGCCGCCGACACGCTTACGCCCGCCGCTGGGACCACGCGCTTCTGCGGCCGCATGAACGAACACGCTGGACATTGCGAAATCCACGTCTACCCCGGAGTCGGCCACCTGTTCACGCGCAAACTCGACAACCAGGAATCCGACTTTGATCCCGATCCCAAAGTGGCGCTGGACGCCCGTCAAAAAGGCGATCAGTTTCTTGCCGAGCGAGGCTTTCTAAACATCACTAGGTAACTTACGGAATGTGGCGCAAGCGCTTTCGCCTGCGAACCAATCACGGCATCTGCGGACGGCCAGTCTCAAGCGTTTTCGCGACCCACTCAAAGCGCGGGAGGCCGCACCCCGCAAGGCTTTTGATCTCCTTCTCCACGTCATACTCCACCCGCCGTATCATCGCCTCCGAATCATCCAACAAAAGATACGCAGCGCGTCGGTCGCCATCATAGGAAAGACTAACGCTGCCGGTATTGATGAACAGCATATTTGAAACACGCCGCACAAACGACCTATGGATATGCCCGTAGATCACCATCTCCCGGCCCAGGGGCGAATAAACGGCCTCCAGCTCAGCGTTGCTAGCTTCCGGCATCGGCGCCTTCCAACGACTCTCCGGACTAGCGTGCACCAGCGCCACCGGCCCGTGCTTCTGACTCAGCGGCAAACCGCGCAGCCACGCAATCCGTTCTTCTCCCAACGCCGAGCGCGTGAAAGCAGCCATCTCCCGTACCACTTCCCAAAGCGACGCCGGCGCTTTCGATTGGCTGGCAAACTCCTCCAGCGTCTCCGGCATCGCCAGCATTTCATCGGTATTCCCAACCACCCCAGCCCAACCAAGCCCGCGTATGCGATCCACAATTTCCACCGGGCTCGACCCCGCATCCGCCAAATCGCCTCCATGGAAAATCAAATCCGGAGAAGTCTGCCGTAGATCCGCCAGCACTGCCTCAAACGCAGTCAGGTTTCCGTGGATGTCCGAAACGATCGCGATGCGCATCTTGCTATATTATTGCCGATGATCAAATTAGGAATTTTGGCGTTCGCATGCGCCACATTGCTCCTCGCGCAACCCCCGCCGGACCAGCGCAAGCAGCAATTGGAATATACTCGCGCCCACTACACCAAGTATGATTTCCGCATCCCCATGCGCGACGGCGTGAAGCTCTTCACCAGCGTCTTTGTTCCGAAAGATACTTCGCAATCCTATCCTTTCTTAATGCAACGCACGCCCTATTCCGTGGCGCCTTATGGCATCGACAACTACCGCCCCTTTCTCGGGCCCTCCGAATTGTTTACCAAGGAAGGATTCATCTTCGTTTATCAAGATGTCCGCGGCCGTTATCTATCCGAAGGCGCCTTCGTCGATATTCCTCCGCACAAAACTCATTTCTCCGGCCCGAAAGATTTTGACGACAGCACCGATACCTACGACAGCATTGACTGGCTCGTCAAAAACGTCCCGAACAACAATGGGAAAGTTGGCATCTGGGGTATCTCCTACCCCGGATTTTATGCCGCATTCAGCCTCATCGATTCGCACCCTGCTTTGAAAGCTGTCTCGCCCCAAGCCCCCATGGGCGATGTCGGAAACGGCGACGACGCGTTTCACAATGGCGTATTTTACCTGGCGGCCAACTTCGGCTTCTACACCAGCTTCAAGCCGCGCGGCGACGAACCGGAGCGGCCGCAGCGCTCCGTGCCTTTCGATTTTCAAACTCCCGACGCGTACGATTTCTATCTCAAGATGGGCCCGCTCTCAAACAGCAACGAAAAATATCTGAAGAACGCCAATCCCTACTGGACCGACAATCTCAAGCACGCCCGCTATGACGAATTCTGGCAGAGCCGGTCGCTGGTGCCTCATATGAAAAACGTGACGCCCGCAGTGATGTTCGTCGGCGGATGGTTTGACGCCGAGGATCTGGCCGGGCCACTAAAGCTTTTCCATCAGCTCGAGAAAAGTGGCCCCAGCGCGCCCGATACTCTGGTGATGGGCCCATGGTCGCACGGTGGCTGGTCGCGCGGACCGGGAGACACGTTAGGCAATCTCGATTTCGCATCCAAAACCGGCGAGTATTATCGCGAGCACATCGAGTTCCCGTTTTTCATGGAGCATCTCAAAGGCAAAGGCGACGGACTGAAAGCGAAAGCCGACGCCGCTACCCCCAAGGCTTTTCTATTCGAAACAGGTACCGGCCAGTGGCGCCGCTTCGATGCCTGGCCCGCGAAAAACGCCGTCACCCGCGAACTACATTTCGATGCGTCAGGCAAGCTCTCCTTGAAAGCAGCTACGGACGTCGGCTTCGATGAATATGTGAGCGATCCCGATCGCCCCGTTCCCGTCATCGGCGAAATCGGAGCCGGCATGCCCGGCGATTACATGACCTACGATCAGCGCTTCGCCTCCAAACGTCCGGACGTCCTGGTGTATCAAACAGAACCACTCGATCATGACGTCACCATCGCCGGTCCCGTGACGCCAGTATTATCGGTATCCACCACCGGAACGGATTCCGATTTTGTAGTGAAGCTGATCGACGTCTACCCCACCGATTATCCGGATCCCGATCCGAATCCTGCCAAGATTCATATGGGCGGCTACCAGCAATTGGTACGCGGCGAACCGTTCCGCGGAAAATTTCGCGCGAGCTTCGAGAAACCGGAGCCGTTCACCCCCGGCAAACGCGCCCGCATCGAATTCGGAATGCCGGACGTCTGCCACACCTTCCGCACAGGCCATCGCATCATGGTGCAAGTCCAAAGCTCCTGGTTCCCGCTGACAGACCGCAATCCGCAACAGTTCCTGGACATCCCGTCAGCCAAAGCTTCCGATTTCCAAAAAGCCACCGAGCGCGTCTATCGCGGCGGCGCCGACGGTTCAGAAATCCGAGTGTTAGTGCTGGAGTAACCGTGGGGCAGGTCCCCGACCTGCCAAAAAGACAAGCAAGCCGGAGGCTTATCCTACTTCTTCCACCCACCCACAATCGCCCCCATCAACAACATCCCTACCAATGGATACCCCGCCGTCAACGTAAATCCCCCGAATGACCGCCCTTCAAAAATAAACGCCGTCCCGATCGTAGTTCCCACCAGCCCAACCCACAGCAGTGCGCCGATAATAGCGCCTCGGACTGCCGTCTGCTCGCCCGTCTGGATCACCACCCAACCCAGCACATACGCGATCACCAAATTAGCAACCAACGCCGCAGCGTAAGCCACTCCTGGATTCACTGCCTCGTGCTGCAGTTGCTCCATCGTCTTTCCGATACTGGCCAGCCACGGTTGCGAAAAAATAGTAAACCACGCCGCGCCCAGCAGCCAATAAACCACCGCAGCCACCAACACCGCCCAAATGTTGATTCCGCCTTTGTTCATTTCTGTTTTCCTTTCTTCTTCCCCGATCCCAGTAACCGCGCGAAATACTCGCGCAATTCCGCCACCGCCTCATCGAACGGCTTCACCTCCCGGTGCGACCGTGAAAGCATCACACCGCCCTCCATCACCGCCAGCACAAATCCCGACAGCCGCTCCCGATCAATGTCATCCGGTAACCGATCCGCCGCTTGCTCCAGGCACTTCCGCACCGCGCCCGTCCAGCCATCAAAATTCTTCGCCAGCCGCCGATGCACCTCCTCCTGCTCCGGACCAATCTCCAACGCCAGCCTTCCAATCGGGCAACCGTAAGTGCAATCGGTCGCGATGATCAACGTCCGATACCGGGCTAACAATGCGAAAATGCGCTCAATCGGATCCTCGATCCCCTCCCACGCGGGCGCGAGCACTTGAGGTTGCAAAAGTGCCAGGTATCGATCTAACACCGCCAGCAGCAGTTCTTCCTTGCTCGAAAAAAAATGATAGAAGCTTCCGCTGTTCGCCTTGGCCGCTGTCAAAAGATCACTCATGCTGGTGTTGGCGTAGCCTTTTTCCCAAAACAGCGCCATGGCCGCATCCATCAGCCGCTCCCGCGTCGAGAGCGCTGCCGTAGGGCCCGTCATAACTTACTTCGATTGCCGAAGCCGGCTCCAGTCAACAGGCCCATTCTTGAAGCGGAAAAGAAGCTGATTGAGCAGTTGCGCATTCCCATTCGCCAGGTACTCATAAGCATCGTCCCATTCCTTGCCTTTTTTCCACCCGGTCTGCAGCAGCGTGACTTTAGTTCCCGATTCAACCGCCTCAAAACGAAACACCGCCGTGGTCCGCTCCCGCCGCACTTCTGGAAACTGCTCCGGAGCCATAGCGCGCAGAGTCATCGATTGGTTCGGCTCGAAACTCACAATGGTGCCCCCGCCGGTCTTGCCGCCGGGATAGTTGACAATCCAATCGCCGCCCTCCCGCAGATCCACTGTCACATCCTGCCACAGCCATTCCTGGACGCCTTCCTTCGTCGCGAAGGCCCTCCAGACATCATCCAGCTTGGCTGGCACCGTGACCTCGAACCGTAGAGCTTTTTCCGGTTCATCTATCTTGGTGACCTTCACGGCGTTATCCGCGGCCGCGGCCATGCATCCCGCGATCAACAGACAAGTCCATATTTTTAGCATCTAAACTCCTTACTTGATCGTTCAACAAAGCATACTGCAGCTCAATTCGCCCTGTCAACAGTTTTTCAAAAATTTGTATACAACTCGAATATTTCCTCAAGCATCCCACCAACGTGGTGTTATACTTCCTCAGATCCCCGAATCAAATTCATTTGGGAGGGTCCTCGTGAACCCAACACGTAGAAGCTTCTTGAAGATCGGCACCGGCGCCGCCGTTGCATCCGTCCTAGGCTTCGACTTAAAAGCCGCTTACGCCGAGTCGAAGGAACTGAAAATCGCTCGCACCACGGAAACCCGCTCCACCTGCCCCTATTGTTCGGTCAGTTGCGGCGTCATAATCCACACCATCGGCGACAAAGCTAAGAACGTGACGGCCCAAGTGGTACACGTGGAAGGCGATCCGGATCATCCTATCAATCGCGGCACGCTCTGCCCCAAGGGATCCTCGCTCATGCAGGACATCATGAATGAGCGCCGGTTGCTCACGCCCAAGGTCCGCCGCCCTGGCTCCGATCATTGGGAAGATATCAGTTGGGATCAGGCCTACCAAGAAATCGGCCGCCATATCAAGAAGACTCGCGACGAGACCTTCGTCACCACGGACCCCCAAGGCCGCACCGTCAACCGCCTGGAAACTGTCGCCTGGACCGGCGGCTGCACCGACACCAACGAATTCAACTATCTCGCGGTCAAAACCATGCGCAGCCTAGGGGTCTGCTTCATCGAAAATCAGGCCAGGGTTTGACACGGCCCCACGGTCTCCAGTTTGGGGCCCACATTCGGACGAGGAGCCATGACCAATGGCTGGGTCGACATCAAGAACACCGACATGATGTTGATCATGGGAGGCAATCCTGCCGAAAACCATCCTTGTGGATTCAAATGGGCGATGGAAGCCAAGCGCGGCCGCAATGCGAAGCTGATTTCTGTCGATCCGCGCTACACGCGGACCTCGGCCGTTGCCGACATGTTCTGCCAGATTCGCGCCGGATCAGACATCGCGTTCCTCGGCGGCGTGATTAATTATGCGCTTGAAAATCAGCGTGTTGCCCAGGAATATCTAGTCAACTACACGAATGCTGCGTTTGTAATCAAGGACGGCTTCAAACTTCCCGAAGACGGCCTGTATTCCGGATACGATAGCGCCTCCCAAACCTACGACAAATCCACATGGAACTACGAAGAAAATGGAGCCTCCAGCCAAGCTGCGTCTGGTCCACCCTCGCTTCCGCCCAACGTCGTTTTCGACCCGAAGCTCGAACATCCCCGTTGCGTCTATCAACTTCTGAAGAAGCAGTATTCGCGCTACACACCGGAAATGGTGGAACGCATCACCGGCATTCCCAAGGATCAGTTCCTGAAAGCTGCCGACCTGTTCACTTCCATCCGCAAGGACGGCGATATCAAGAAGGTCGCAACCGTCATCTACGCCTTAGGTTGGACCCAGCACTCCAACGGCGCGCAGATGATCCGAACCGCGGCCATGCTGCAGTTGCTGATGGGCAACGTTGGCCGTGCCGGCGGCGGCGTGAATGCGCTGCGCGGACATTCTAATATCCAAGGCGCTACAGATATCGCGGGCATTTTCGATAACCTGCCCGGCTATCTTAAAGTCCCCACTCCCGCGGACAAGGATTTCGCCGCTTGGATGACTCGCATCACTCCCAAATCGTCCAAGCCCAAGGAGTGGGATTCCTTCAACTACTGGTCCAACACTCCCAAGTTCGCGGTGTCCTTGCAAAAAGCCCTCTACGGCGACGCAGCTACTAAAGCCAGCGACTGGGCGTTTTCGTATTTGCCCAAAGTGGACCGCGAATACTCCTGGGTACACATCTGGGACGACATGTACCGGGGCAAAGTCAAGGGCTTGCTCGCCTTTGGTATGAATGGCGTCGCCATCGGCCCGAACTCTCAGAAAAACATCGACGCGCTGAAAAAGGCCGACTGGCTGGTGGTCTGCGATATTTATCCGGAAGAGACCAGCTCGTTCTGGCAATCTCCCGGCATCTCGACAGATGAGATGAAGAACATCAAAACCGAAGTGTACCGTCTGCCAGGCGCTGGATTCGCTGAAAAAGACGGCACGTTTGTGAACTCGGCTCGCTGGTTGCAATGGAAGTGGGCCGCCGTCCCAACACCGGGCGACGCCCAGCTCGATCAAGCGATTCTGGCCAAAATCTTCATGAAAGTGCGGGAGCTGTATCAAAAAGAAGGCGGGGCATTCCCGGACCCCATCCTGAAGCTGACCTGGAACCATCTCGATCCGAACAACCCATCCTTATCGGAGCTCGCCAAAGAGCTCAACGGCCGCGCCGTCTCAGACGTCACCGACGCACCCACGCAAACCACTATGAAAGCCGGCCAGCAATTGCCGGGATTTTCCTGGCTGCGGGACGACGGTTCCACTTCCTCTGGAAACTGGCTATGGTGCGGTTCCTGGACGGAAGCCGGCGCGCTCACTCAACGCCGCGGAACGGATGATCCTTCCGGCCTCGGCATTTATCCCAACTGGGCCTGGTCCTGGCCCATGAATCGGCGCGTAATGTACAATCGCGCATCTTGCGATCTGAATGGCAAGCCCTGGGACACCGACCGCCGCCAAATCTGGTGGAACGAAGCGCAGAAAAAATGGCTGGGCGCGGATGTCCCGGATTTCAAACCCGATTCTGCGCCCAAGGATCACATGGGTCCCTTCATCATGAATCCCGAAGGCGTCGGCCGATTGTTTGTTCCGCTCGCCGGAATGGCCGACGGTCCTTTCCCGGAGCATTATGAGCCGTTCGAAAGCCCCGTGGCCAATCTCTTCCATCCGCAGCAAAATAACAACCCGGTTGTAAAGAAATACACGTCCGACATGGACAAGTACGGCACTCCCGAGCAGGGATTCACGATAGTTTGCACGACCTACCGGCTGACCGAACATTATCATTACTGGACCAAGAACAACCCCATGAACGTCCAGCTTGTGCCCGAAATGTTCGTTGAAATTCCCGTAGAGCTGGCAGCCGAGCTTGGCATCAAAGGTTCCGAAATGGTGAAAGTCACCAGCGCCCGCGGCGCAAGCTACCATGCCAGAGCTATGGTGACGCATCGCATCAAGCCCATGAGCATTGACGGAAAGAAGGTCTATCAGATCGGGCTCCCCATCCATCAGGGCTATCGTGGCATTAACGAAGACGCCGGCAAGGTGCCGCGCACTATCGTGAATTTGCTAACTCCCACAGTAACCGACCCCAACGCCTACACACCCGAATTTAAAGGCTTCCTAGTAAAACTGGAGAAAGCCTGATGGTACAGCCAAAAAATCGGGGACACTTCGGGCTAGCATTCACACCGCTCCAACTTGCGGAACAGAAAAATGGGGAACATGCCGGGCTAGCATTCCACAATCTCAAGCTGGAAACACAGCAGTCGTGTCCCCGATTTTTTCCCCGGTGTAATCCAACATGAGCAACAGCACCCTCGAAATCAAAGCCATCTCCGGTCACGCCGGTCCCGTCCCCGGCCGCGATGCCTCGCGCGACTACGACGTCTGTAAGCTCATCGACGTCACCACCTGCATCGGATGCAAAGCTTGCGAAGTTGCCTGTCTCGAATGGAACGGCTATCCATTCCGCGAGACCGTTTTCGACGACACCTATCAAACCATGCCCGATCTGGCATGGAACTACTACAACCTCATCCGCTTCAACGAACATGTCGCCGAAGACGGCACCTTCAGTTGGCTCATGCGCAAGGACGGCTGCATGCACTGCGCCGATCCGGGCTGCCTGCTGGCCTGCCCCGCGGATGGAGCCATCGTGCAATACGCAAACGGCATTGTCGATTTCAACCAGGACAACTGCATCGGCTGCCAATACTGCGTGACCGGCTGCCCCTTCAACATCCCCAAATTCAACCACGAGACCAAGAAAGTCCACAAATGCACGCTCTGCTCGGACCGCGTGGGCGCCGGTCTCGAACCGGCTTGCATCAAAGCGTGTCCCACCGGCTGTCTCCACTTCGGCAGCAAGGACGACATGAAAGATCTTGCCGATAAGCGCGTCAAACAATTGCACGAACACACCTCGCACAAAAGTGCCGGCGTGTACGATCCCTCGGGCGTCGGCGGAACGCACGTCATTTACGTGCTCCACGATATTGACCATCCGGAACATTACGGCGGCTTGCCGAAAGATCCGCAGGTCCCACTCATGGTCCGAATCTGGAAGGGTCCGCTAAAATGGCTGGGCAATTTCGCGCTCGTGGCTGGGTTATTGACAGCCGCCGCGCACTTTGTCCGGTTCGGCCCTAAAAAGGTCGAAGAGCCCAAGAAAGAAGAGGTTGTGTGAGCACCGCCGCGGCCACCCACTACGTTTCGCCGGATAGCATCCAGCGCTATACGTTTCACGAACGCGTGATGCATTGGCTCAACGCGATCGCCTATATCTATTGCCTGGCCACCGGCTTGGCGTTCTACACGCCGCATCTTTTCTGGCTTGCGGTAATGTTAGGCGGAGCACCCACCTCCCGCTTCTACCACCCGATTCTCGGCATAGGATTTTTCGTTGCCATGATCTGGATGCATGTGGTTTGGCGCCGCGACATGGAATTCACGGAAACCGATCAACGTTTCTTGAGCAACGTGGAAGACTACGCCACCAATCGTGACGACCGCGTGCCTCCGCAGGAAAAATACAATGGCGGCCAGAAACTCTACTACTGGCTCATGTATTACGGCGCATTCTTGCTGTTGTTCTCCGGCGTCTTCCTATGGTTCCCCGAATACATTCGGTTCTCGTTGGCGTGGGTGCGGCACTTGATGATCCTGCTGCATGAGATCGCTGCCCTGATCACCATCGGCGGATTCATTGTCCACGTCTACATGAGCGTGTTTCTGGTCCCTGGCAGCACCGACGCAATGATCCATGGTTTCGTTAGCCGCGCCTGGGCCCGGACGCATCATCGCTTGTGGTACATCCGCGTCGCCGGAGGCGATCCGGTAACGAAAGCTGGCGGTGATCCCGCGTCGAAAGGATGAAGGCGAGCTTTGATAGCAGAATCGCCCGCGCTACGGAACTTTCTCAAACTTACCCCAGCGCCGCCAGCCTCCTGAGTTTTTACCGCGCCCTGGCCGTTTTCCAAAAATCCGTATCGAGCGAGGTACAATCGAACGCCGGCACCGATGCCCGCGCGTTGACCCGCCATTTTCCAACGTTACTTGACCTCATGTCACGCATCGGCGCCCAACCCATCGCCGAATTCGGCCACCAACACCTGCAAACCCCCGCCGCGCAGGAAGAGCTACTGCTCGGATATTGGGAAAGCGGTCCGGTGAGCGATCTCACCGGCGCCGAAGCCGGCCGCTTCTTCGCGCGCGTGCTGCTGCAACCCTACGCCGAGTATCTGGCCTCCCGCGGCGACATCGCGCTCGACAAAGCGGAGCCCACCTGTCCGTTCTGCAATGCGCGTCCTGTCGCAGCCGTTCTGCGAGGCGAGGGCGATGGAGGCAAGCGCTGGCTGCTCTGCTCACTCTGCGCCACCGAGTGGCAATACCGCCGCGTAATCTGCCCAGCCTGCGGCGAAGAGAATAAAGACAAGCTCCCCGTCTACGTCGCGGCCGAATTCGACTACGTCCGCGTAGACGCCTGCGATAGCTGCCGCACCTACATCAAATCTGTAGATCTGACAAAAAACGGCCACGCCATTCCAGTAGTAGACGAAATCGCCACAGTCCCGCTAAACATCTGGGCCGAAGAACACGGCTACTGGAAGCTAGAGCCAAACCTCCTAGGCATGTGATGAACCGAACCGCGCCCGGGAGGGAGCGCACACGACAACGCGGTTACAATCAGGAGGTCCGCAATGAACGAAATTCTCGAAGCCTGGCCCGCCCTACCCCTCGAAGCCTGGCAGGACACCTACGACACCCTACACATGTGGACTCAAATCGTAGGCAAGATCCGCAAAACTCTCACCCCGCTAATCAATCACTGGTGGAATGTAACACTCTATGTGACCGCTCGCGGGCTCACCACGTCGCCCATCCCCTACGCCGCACGAACTTTCGAAATTCATTTCGACTTCATCGATCACAAACTCGACATCCTCACCTCAGACGGACAAACCAAGCAAATCGCACTCGCACCAAAATCCGTAGCGCAGTTCTATCGAGAACTCATGGAATCGCTTCACGCGCTCGGGATCGACGTCACGATTCACGCCACGCCCGATGAGGTCGCGAATCCCATGCCTTTCGCCGAAGATATCACGCACAAATCCTACGATCCGGATTCCGTGCACACATTCTGGCGCATCCTGGTATCGGTGGATACTGTGTTCAAAGAATTTCGCGCACGCTTCATCGGTAAATGCAGCCCCGTGCATTTCTTCTGGGGTAGCTTCGATCTCGCGGTGACGCGCTTCTCCGGACGCCGCGCTCCAGAGCGCCCCGGCGCCGATTCCATAACTCGCGAAGCGTACTCCCACGAGGTGATCAGCGCAGGCTTCTGGCCCGGCGGAGGCGAAATCAAGGGTCCGGCATTTTATGCGTACGCCGCGCCTCAGCCGCCCGGCTTCAAGACAGCCCGCGTACAACCCGAGGCAGCGTTCTATCATGGTGGAATGTTGGAGTTCTTCCTGATGTACGACGATGTCCGCCGCTCTGAGTCTCCGGAAACGATTTTGCTGAACTTCCTGGAAAGCACATATGCGGCAGCCGCGGACTTAGCCAAGTGGGACCGCGCTTCTTTGGAGCGCGTGACCGAACCGCGACCGTAAGGGAGTCGGTGCCTGGAGAATAAAATGTCAAATCAATGCAAGCACCTGGACGAAGTAAAGATCACCACCACAACCACCCACGTCTGCCCAGAGTGCATCGCAATGGGCGACCGCTGGGTACACTTGCGCCTATGCCTGATATGCGGCCACGTGGGCTGTTGCGATTCCTCTAAAAATAAACACGCCACCAAGCATTTCCACGCCGTGAAGCACCCGCTGATCCGTTCCATCGAACCTGGCGAGCGTTGGATCTGGTGCTACGTCGACGATCTTTCCCCCGGCGAGTTGGAGAGCTGATGGGCGAGGTAGTGGTCCATGGCAGCGGCGCCGGATTCGCGCAGCAAATAGTCTCCGGCCAGCACCATCTCACATCCGATGAACCCGTTGCAGACGGTGGCACCCACTCCGGTCCGTCACCCTACGAACTGCTTTTGTCCGCTCTAGGGTCCTGCACTTCCATGACGCTCGGAATATATGCGCGGCGCAAGAAATGGCCGCTCGAAAGCGTCACGGTTCGCCTACGTCATTCGCGCATACACGCGATAGATTGCGCCGAATGCGAAACCAAAGAAGGAATGCTGGATCGCATTGAGATTGATATCGAATTAGCGGGAACGCTAACTGCGGAACAGCGCACCAAGCTATTAGAGATCGCAAACAAGTGCCCAGTTCATCGCACGCTAGTTTCGGAAATCAACATCCAAACACGCCTGGTGTGAGCCTACTGGTGTGAACCTACTGGTGTGGGGCAGCGCCATGCGCTGCCAACTTACTCCACCGCCACAGCCCCACCCACCACCTTGAACCGCCCTTGCGGATTCCCTCTCCACGTTTCGGCCACCCTTTGCTCCTCACCGCCACGGCCAGCCAGGCTGCGAAATTTCGACGGGCTCATTCCCATATGGCGTTTGAACAGGAACGAGAGATGGCTTTGATCCGAGAATCCGCAGATCAGCGCGATCTCAGCCAACGGTGTTTCCGAATGCGCCAGCAGATGCGAGGCGTACTGGATCCTGCGCTTGCGAATCAGCTCACCCACCGTGCAGCGGTTGTATTTGTGGAACTGCCGCGATAGATGGACGTAATGAACGCCAACTTCAGAAGCGATCTCGGCTAGGCTGAGCCGTTCCAGAAAGCGCGCCTCCACAATTTCGGTGGCACGTTGCAGCCAGCGTGGAACCACCGATGGGTCAGGCGTTATTTCCGCTCGCGCGATTTCAGCCAAAATCTCCAGCACCAGCCCTTCCACTGCAATGCCTGAAGCGCCGTCCTCGCGAGAGAATTCCGCATACAGCCGGTTGGCCAGCCAGGTTGCGCCTAGTCCACTGATTTCCGCCGGCTTGCGCGGCACCACCGCACGGCGGTCCAGCCCGTCCAATACTGCCGGGTCGATCCACACGTGCAGACACCGTACTCGCGTTTCGAAATCATTCTCGTGAACTTCACCGGCTGGAAGAAATCGGAGAGCACCCGGCCGGCATACAGTACTTCGATTTCCGCAGCGCTCCCGGAATGTCCCTTCGATCACGAATGTGAGGAAGGCGTGCCGGTGCGCATGCTTGGAAAGCGCCACTGCGTTGGTGTACAGATTTTCGGTGAGGAGGTAAGGTCCGATGCTCCGTCTCTTTAGAACCTCTCCAGATGCATCCTGGGGCTGGGTACGAACTTGCTCGCCCACTTCCGGACGCGAAATGATCTTGCTCTTGCCGTTCGGATAAATACACGGAATCAAGGGAGAACTCCTGTCTTGATGACCATCTTGCGGCGAATTCGCAAGAGAGTCGTTGCCGAGTTGTAAATCTTTGGTAAAAAACGGATTTGCGGGTTAGCTAGCCGCCTGAGCGAAGTCCAATTGAGGCTGCTGCCGCGTTAGCATTTGAGTGTACCCAAGTTTTTCATGCCAAACATTCTTGTAATCGATGACGACGAAAGCCTGCGCGACACCATAGGCATCATGTTGGAACAGGAAGGCTTCAGCCCCATCCTGGTTTCTGACGGTAAGACCGGCTACGAGCGGGCCCTGGCCGTCAAGCCCGATCTGATGATCGTAGACCTGCGCCTGCCGGGAATGAGCGGCATCGAAATCTGCAAGCACTTGCGCGCCGCCAGTTTCAAAACCCCCATCATCGTGCTCAGCGCGGTGGGCGAGGAAGTGGACAAAGTTCTGCTACTGGAAATTGGAGCGGACGACTATATCGTCAAGCCGTTCGGCGCACGCGAGCTGCTGGCTAGAATCCGCGCCGTGTTGCGGCGCACATCCCCGGAAGCGCGCAAAATCGCCCAATTCGGCGCCATCGCAGTCGATTTCGAACGCCGCATCGTCACCAAGCGCGGCGAACCTCTCAAGATGACTCCGGCCGAATATAACTTGCTGAGTTATTTTCTGCAGAATCCGGACCGGCCGCTCACGCGCGACATGATTCTCAACTCGGTGTGGGGCTACGAATCGTTTCCCAATACGCGAACCGTGGATGCGCACGTGGTCCGCTTACGTCAGAAACTGGAATCCGATGTGAATACACCACGTCACTTCCTCACGGTGCACGGCGTAGGATACCGGTTTGTCCCATGACGCCGCGGACTGTCCTGATCGTGGAAGATGCGGAGACTTGTGCTTCCATCCTGGAAATCATTTTTAGCTCCATCCACGGTCTGAAAGTGGTGACTGCCTCGAGCGGCGACCAAGCCTGGGAGTTGCTCGAAAACGAGCACGAGGCCGTGCGCGCTATCGTGACCGATCTGCATATGCCCGGCATGGACGGGTTCGAGCTGATGGATCGCGTGCGATCGCACCAACTGCATCACGGCGTGCCTATCATTGTGATTACGGGCTGCACGGATGTGGACGCGCCGCAACAAGCGCGCCTCCGTGGCGCGAACGCGGTATTTATGAAACCCTACTCACCCGCCCGGGTGCGGGAGAAACTGGAGCAGCTTTTGAGCGATGACACCCCACGCGGCTAGGCATTCTTCGCGGACGTTGCTGATCACGCTATTTCTGTGCGGTGGCGCCGTTACGGCAGTGGCGCAAAACACCCCGGAAATGCGCGAAGTACTCAGCAGGTTAGAACGGCTAGAGAAAGACAATGAAACCCTCACCGAGGAGATACGCGCCTTGCGCCAGGAGCTGGCTGCCTTGCACGCTCCCGCAACCGCAACGGAAACCGCGAATCAACCCTCCGCCGCTGAACGGCCGCCCGCAGACGAAACCCCAGCCGTGCAACGCGCGCGCATCGACGAAATGAACCAAACCAAAGTGGAATCGTCGCAGAAATTCCCGATCCGCATCACCGGCATGGCGTTGTTCAACGCGTACCTGAATGGACAGTACAACGGTGGCACTAACAATCCGCCGGCAGCCTCGCTCGGAAGCGCTGATTCCACGGGCGGCGCTACTCTTTCTCAAACGACGCTTGGGTTACTGTATAACGGTCCGCAGACCTTCGCCGACGGAAAGATTAGCGGGTCGCTATACATGGATTTCTTCGGAGGATCCACCGCGTCGATCGGTCATTTGCTGCGAATCAGGACTGCATCCATCAACGTGGACTGGACCAACACCAGCATCATGTTCGGGCAAGACAAACCGCTCATTTCGCCGCGCGATCCGGATTCGCTCGCCCAAGTGGGTTATTCACCGCTCACCGGCGCCGGCAATCCCTGGCTCTGGCAGCCTCAGATTCGCGTCGAGCAAAGATTTGCGCTCTCCCAAGACAATGGATTGCGCGTTCAAGCGGGTGTTTTCCAAACCAGCAATCCCAACAATATGCCCGCTTCACCCGAGTCCTATCAGGTGGAAGAATCGCGACCCGGCGCCGAAGGGCGCGTGGAATATTGGCAGCGTTGGGGCGAAACCGGCCGTTTGGAAATCGCCGGCGGAATTCACTATAACCGAAATCATTTGGGAGGCTTTTCGCTTCCTTCAGATGTCTACTCCGTGGATTGGTTCTTCCGCCCATTCAGGAAAATAGAGTTTTCCGGAATGTTGTTCCATGGCCGGAATGTCCCGGTTTTAGGTGCGCTCCCTCCCGGTTACACCCTGCTGCCCAATGGACAGATTGTTCCGGTGCGCAGCAACGGCGGTTGGGCCCAAATGAGGATTCCAATCACGTCGCGCCTCGCCTTCAACATCTATGGCGGCGAACAGGTGAACCGGAACACGGACCTGGTGTTTGGCAACTCGGGCTCGAACGCCGGGTATTTCAGTAATTTCATGTACCGTCTGGCTCCGAACGTGATCCTAAGCCTGGAAGGCGGCCAGGTCCGTACGGCGTATTATCAAATTGGAAACCGGCTGAACGACCATTATGACTTGGCGATCGCTTATCTTTTCTAGCCTGGCGCTCGCGTGCGCCGGCATTGGCCAAGCGGCCAGCATTAGCGGAAAGGTGGAGCTGGCATTTTCGCAGGATCCCAACGTCCGCAAGCATCTGGACTATTCGGGCGTGGTAGTGTGGCTGGAACCGGTTACCGGCGCCGCAGTAATACCGGCGACGTCGCGACACGCGGAAATGTTGCAGAAGAACAAGACGTTTACCCCGCACGTGCTGGCCATCACGGTTGGAACCATTGTGGATTTTCCCAATCGCGATTTCATATTTCACAATGCGTTTTCCAACTACAACGGCGAGACGTTCGACATTGGACTTTACCCACCGCACAGCAGCAAGTCCACCGCCTTCAATCGGGCCGGCGTGGTGCGCGTCTTCTGCAATATTCATCCCACCATGAGCGCGGTTATCGTGGTCCTGAAATCGCCGTATTTTACCGTGTCCGACCGCAGCGGCACGTTCCGGATCGGGGAAGTCCCACCTGGATCCTACCGGCTGCAAGTTTTTCATGAAAGAGCCACGGAGCAAATGCTGGCGGCCTTGTCGCGCGTTGTTGAGGTCCCGGCGGAAGGCCTGCAACTGCCCGCTATTTCGGTGTCCGAAAGCGGCTACCTGCAGCTTCCGCACAAGAACAAATTCGGAAAGGACTATGCTCCCGTCACGGATTCGGGAGGATACGTGGGGATAAAACCGTGAACTTCTCGCGCCTTTCACTATTGTGGAAAATCCTGATTCCCATTTCATTGGTGATGACGATTGTCTTCGCCGTTACCGGTTGGCTGGTGGAGCGCAGCGTGGTCAGCACCACCTACGCCAGCGTGGAACAAGAGGCCAAAGCTAGTTTCCAGGCGTACGAATCGTTGTGGAAAGCGCGTGCGGACCGGCTGGCATCCGTCAGCCAGATCCTGAGCACGATGTCGGACGTACGGCGCGCATTCGGCACCCAGGATCAAGCCACCATTCGCGACACCGCGGGAGAATTGTGGTCCAAAGTGGATACCGAAGACGCCTTCTTCCTGGTTTCGGACGCACAGGGCACTGTGATTGCGAGTCTGGAAGCGCCGGCTACATTTGTACCCAACGACGACCTGCCCATGGTTCGAGTAGCGCGCGCGAAGTTCCCGAAACAAGCTTT
>DASYNU010000015.1:0-29090 GCA_036008345.1 Bryobacteraceae bacterium | reverse complement strand
CACACTTTTTGTTTAAACCGTTTTTTCAATGGGTTTCATAAGAGAGGGACTCATGTAAAGGGACCGGCTCCCTCAGAATCCGTGAAAAAATCAAAAGCACCGGTCGCTTACGCTCGAGGCTCGGAAAGAAAGTCTCATGTTCAGAGAGTGTTACCGAACCGCGACCGTGAGGGAGCCGGTGCCTTCGCCGATTATTTCACGAGGGTATCAGTTGCCCGTAGATTTCGCCCATTCGTTCGGCGGACACCCGCATGGAAAAGCGCTCGCGCACGAACTTCGCGCCGGCCTCCGCCAGTCGCTGACGTAGCGACTGGTTTTCAATCAAAGTCTGAAGCGCCGCGGCCAAGCTTGCGGCGTCGCTGGGCTGGAACAAGAGCCCTGTTTCTCCGTTCCGCACCAGTTCCGGATTGCCGCCTACGTTCGACGCTACCACTGGGCGGCTGCACGCCATGGCCTCCATCAGAGCGTTTGACAGGGCTTCCGACAGAGACGGAAGCACGAAGATATCCATAGCGCAAAGCCACTTCCTCACCTCTACCGTGGCTAATGCAAAAATGCAATGCTCGCGAATGCCGAGCGCGCGCGCTTCCACCTGCAGCGATTCCAGCATCGGGCCGTCGCCGACGATCGCCAGTTTCATGGCGGCGCGCAAGTGCCGAACGCGTGCGAAGGCCTGCAGCAGTGTGGGCAATCCTTTTTCAGGTCTTAGAGCACACAGCACGCCGATCACGAAAGAGTCAGGGGGGAGTTCCGGTGGCCGGGGCGCTTCGCCGGCCCCGAACGCTTCGAGGTCGATGCCGTTGTAGCAAAGCTGAATCCGGGCGGCCGGCACGCGCTCCTCCTGCTCCAGATGGCGCCGCACGAAGTCGCAATTGACCACCATTCCGTCCACCAAATGGTCGGTCATGCGGACCAACCGGCGATAGCTGCGCGGGATCAAGTCCCGATGGGAGCGCTGGCTTGAAAGAACGGCGGCTGAAGTGAGGAATCGGCCAGCCGGCACTGCGAAAACCGTAGTTGGATAGTCGAAGGTGTGGATCAGCCGGATTTGGTGGCGGCGCACGTAACGCATCAACTGGAGGGCGCCCGACATGGCTTGTGGCGAGAGAAAGGAATATACCGGAAAATGGATCACCGGAACCCCCGCAGCTTCGAGCTCGCCGCGGCCCGCACCCTCCGGACGGAAACAGCCGGCGTGCGGTTGAAATCGCGAACGGTCCAGCGCTTTTGCTACTTCGCGCAACTGCCGCTCGCTGCCGCCTCCTTCGAGCCCCCGGGCCATCAGCAAAACCGGCCACGGCATCAAAACTCTTGGACCAGCCGGAGACTTGCCCTACGCTTGCGTGTCATACTGATGACGGGAATTTCGACCATTTGAACGCTGCTAAATCTCGCCGGCCGTACCTGGTGTTATTGCTCGTCTTCGCAGTATCACGCATTGTATAGTATTGGCTTGGAGTCCGCTTCGACACGCGGCCGCTGCTCACTTTTTTTCAGATTATCGATCCGGAGTTGTTACGGCATCGGCTGCTCGAAAGCTTGTACTATGAGCACTCCTTTCCTCCCGGATTCAATCTTTACGCAGGCATCCTGCTCAAGCTTTTTCCTGCTCACTACGCCGCGGCATTTCATGTGCTGCACCTGATTTTGGGCGCGGCCATCGGTTGTCTTCTTTATCATCTTATGCGCGCGTGCGCGGTGCGTTCCTCTATCGCCCTCACTCTCTCGGCGTTGTTTATGGTTAGCCCAGGCGTTGTAATGTTCGAGAATTTCTTTCTTTACGAATATCTGGTGGTCTTTTTGCTGCTGGCGGCTGCCGCGGCCCTGTATCACTTCTTTGAAAGGAAGAGCCCAGGTTACGCCGCGGCGGTTTCGATCCCGGTGTTTCTATTGTTGCTGGTTCGAAGTCACTTTCAACTCATCTATCTGCTGGTGATATTCGGCTGTCTGGTCTACTTTGGCAAGCCCAGGCGCCGGGCTATAGTGTTGGCCAGCTGCATTCCGGTGCTGCTGGGCTCCGCTTACTACTTGAAGAACTGGATCTTGTTCGGTACGCTCTCCGGCACCACTTGGATGGGAATGAACATGGACGTAATTACGTCGCACCAGTTAACTTCACGGGAGGCCAATGCTCTGGTTCGCGCGGGCGTTATCTCTCCGGTCTCATTGATCGACGTGGGGGCGCCGCTTTCCGCATACGCGTCCTTCATCACGCCGGCTCCAGAAACCGGAATTTCCGTGTTGGATGAGCAGATAACTTCCACCGGCGCCATAAACTTCGAGAACATCGCTTTCCTTCAGATTGAAAAATACTATGTCCGGGATGGATTTGCGATTCTCCGGCACTATCCGCGCGCCTATTTGCGATCCATCGAGAGAGCGTGGTTCTCGTACTTCCTGCCCAGCGGGGACTTTCCTTTCTTCGATCTCAATCGAGGGAAAATCCGGCGAATCGACCGCTTTTTCAATGTCGTATTCTTCGGCCAATGGAAGGACGCTTCGGATCGGAAGCAGCTGCGCGCCATTGAGCAGAGCGGACACAGCCTGGGCCTGATTCTCTATACCGGCACATTTTTGATGATTGGATTGCCGCTGCTGTGGGCGGGCGGAATCTACTATGTGATCAATGGCTGGCGCAAAAAGACGCTGAACGGCTCGACCACCGCATTGTTGGTGTTTGTGCTCTCCACGATCACCTACCTGACCGCGGTTGCCAATTTTCTGTCCTCGTTTGAGAACAATCGATATCGATTCCAAGTGGATGGGTTTTTCCTAATCCTATTCGGCATGGCCTTGGAGCAGATTCGCCGCGGTGGCCCGGATGAGCAGCTGCCGAGCGCCGGGAAACCGCTCGAGTTTAGCCGGCATCGGCGCGAATATTGGGACAGCGTGGCAAGATCGCTGGACCATTCACCTAGGATTCGCGCGTACTACCGGCAACGGCTCATCGAGATTTACCGGTTCCTGATTCCTCCGGGAATGCGAGTGCTGGAGTTGGGGTGTGGGGAAGGCAACCTGTTGGCCGCGGTACGGCCGCGGGAAGGCGTGGGAATCGATTTGTCGCCGCTGATGATCGAACGGGCGCAGCGCCAGCATCCGGAATGCCGGTTTCTGGAAGGCGACGCTCACGCTCCTGGATTACAGGAAAAATTCGATTTTGTTATTTGCTCCGATCTGGTAAACGATGTTTGGGATGTGCAACGCGTGCTGGAGCAAGCGGCAGGCCTCTCGCATTCTTCCACGCGCTTGATCATCAATACCTATAGCCGGGTTTGGGAGCTTCCCAGGAGAATCGCGGAGAGCTTGGGGATTGCACGGCGGCTGCTGCCGCAGAACTGGCTCACTACTGACGACATCGTCAATCTTTTGTACCTGGCCAATTTCGAAGTGGTCCGGTCTTCGGTGGAAATCGTTTGGCCCATCCGCACGCCGCTTCTGGATAACTTGTTCAACAAATACGTGGGGCGGCTATGGCCGTTTCACTATTTCGCGATGGCAAGCTTTTTGATCGCCCGGCCACGGCCGAAGCCCGCGATGTCGGAAGAGCCGCTGGTGAGCGTGATTGTGGCGGCGCGTAACGAAGCGGGGAACATCGCGAACATTTTTGACCGCGTCCCGCAGATGGGCGCCGGGACCGAGCTGATTTTCGTGGAAGGGAATTCTACCGATGACACCTACGCGGCGGTGGAGCGCGAAATCGCGCGGCGGCCGGGGACGCGCGTGAAGCTGTTCAAGCAACCGGGCAAAGGCAAGGGCGACGCAGTACGGGTGGGATTCCGCGAGGCTTCGGGCGAGTTGCTGATGATTTTGGATGCCGACCTGACGGTTCCTCCGGAGGATTTGCCGCGCTTTTACGAAGCCTGGCGATCCGGCAAAGCGGATTTCGTCAACGGCGTTCGCCTGGTATATCCCATGGAAGAAAAAGCCATGCGCTTTTTAAATTTTTTGGGGAACAAATTTTTCAGCCTGGCGTTTTCCTGGTTGCTCAGCCAGAGCATCAAGGACACCTTGTGCGGCACCAAGGTGTTGAGCAAGCGCGACTACGAGGTGATTGCCGCGAATCGCGCCTATTTCGGCGAAATCGATCCGTTCGGCGATTTCGATCTTATTTTTGGCGCGGCAAAGTACAACTTGAAGATCGTGGATCTGCCGATTCATTACGCGGAACGCACCTACGGCGAAACCAATATCCAGCGCTGGAGTCACGGCTGGCTGCTGTTGCGCATGGTGGTGCTGGCGATGCGAAGATTGAAATTTATCTGACGCCCGTGCAGCCTTCCAGATGGGACGGCCGTTTGTAGAGCTGCCACCACTCGGTCTGGGCGCAGAGAACATACTGGGCCTGAATACTTGGGAGATAATTCCGCATCAGCGCCGTGGTGTCCACATCCGCGGCCGCCGGCCGCTTGGGCACCATCACAATGTCAGCCGAGCCGAACAACCATTCCGGGGAGGGCTTGTGTTTGTCGCTGAAGTGATGGTTCAGGCTCATGCATGACGACCCTCCGTGAGCTGGCCGCCGCTCGAGCGCATAGGAGAACGGATTCGTCATGTCGAGTGTATAGATTGTCTCCTCGGGTTTCGAGACGCTGCGAATCAAACGGATGCCGTCATTCAGATATGCCACGTAGACGCGCCCACTGCTCCGCCGGTCGGACTCCAGCGCATCCGGCACGTCATAAAACAAAAGGCCTGCGAGGGGAGCGGCGTGAATGCGGGGCACTTCGGATTCCGGCGGATTCTCGCGGCTCTTCACCATCGCGTAAACGAGTCCGCTGGCGCTGCCAAGAAAGGGCGGCGCGAAGCAGAGTAATGCCACCAGCAGGATTACTGTATCCACTCTAAGAAACCTGGTTGCAAGGCCCGCACCGGACTCCTTTGCGGCGAGCCGGCCTTGTTCCGCCAGGATAATCGCCAACACCGCATTGAGTGGAAAGCCGTCAGCTTGGGCGTTGGTGGCCAGCAAAAGCACTCCGCCAAACAGCACCAAAACTACGCTGACCAACGGTTGAACGCGCGAGAGGAAACTCGTCGTCGAGTTCCGGATCACAACCAAGAAAACCGCTAACAGCGCCGGCCAGAGGATGTCTCGAAGTCCCTTGACCATGGCCGTGCCGATACCCCACGGGTTTGCGCCGCTGCCTTTAGCCGCCGCTTGCAGCGAGATGTCGTTCCAGACGGCCGAGAAGTCGAATTTCAACCAGGCCATCAGGGCCAGGCAGCCGACGGCCAAGCCCAGAAGAATTCCGAACGTGCGCCACCGCTTCCGCGAATCCAGCAGGACTGAATAGCCCGCGAAAACCAGCGCTACCAGGCCGTAACTGGGTTTGCCGAAGAGCAGAATCGCGCTAAGAATACCGGTTGCGACGGCGCCGGGCTGCAGCTTGGCCGAGGGGTCCGGCTGGCATCTTTGAAATACTTCGAGCACTACCACGCCCAGCATCGCGTACCCGTAGCGGTTATAAACCATGGCGTGGCTGAGGATGTTAGGAGGCAGTCCGAGCGGATAAGGAGCCACGGCGACCAGAGCAAGAAACAGCGAAATCAGCGTGGCCGGAATCCAGGGCATTCGTTTCCGGCCGATAGCGTAGCCCACCAAGCCCACCAGCGCTCCCACGAGTGCGCTACCGTACGCGACCCCATTAACCGAATTGCGCGCCAACTTCAGCCCGACGGCCATTACTAGTGGCGTGACAATTCCGACCCCGGGGCTGAAATCCACGTCTGGCCGCTGACCGTTCAGGACCCGCCATCCACTGTCGAGCATGATAAAAAGGTCGTGACCGAATCTGCGGGTGTGCACTGCGCCGGTGAATGCCGTCGCCGCACAGACAGCCAGGATTAGCAGCATCGCGAACGCGTCGCGAGAGTGGCCGGCAGGTACCCGCCAGAGCTGCGGCAGCCGGTCAAGATAGCCGGCTAGCTTTCCTCCGCTCGAGTGGCTTTGCGGCCGATGGACAACTGGCACCAACCACAAATAGCACGCTGGTAACAACGCTGGTAACCACGCGGGTAACTGTCCTACGGGACGGTGGTGACCAACACCGGTGAGGTGTCGACCACACCCCCGCGGCTCCGCTGCATGACATAGTACGCCACCCGGTCAGGAATCAGATTCATCCGAACGCGGCAACCGCTGCTACAATCGGCGTACTTGGCCGGTTCGCTGGCCCAGCCGAAGGGGCCCAGGACCGCGGCTGTACCAAAGGGTCCACTTCCGAAGAAGATCCCGCTTAATACGGCACTCTGTGGCCCGGTGTTGGTAATTTTCACCGTCACGTGTCCAGCCAGAGTCCAAACCAGATAAACACCGTTGGAAAAGTGGCTTAGAGACCTGGTATCGAGGACGGCGCCAGTAGCGGCGTTCAGAACCTGTACGGTTTGGGTCCGGTTTAATCCGTCCCAATCCAAGAAATACATGGCCACGGCATGCGGCGCTCCGTCCGAAAAATTCAGATCTACCGTGAACGAGGTGAGACTATAAAGACTGGCAGCAATACTCGCGGAAGCGGTTACTCGCTGCAGGGCCCGGGCGTCGGAAGTGGGCACGGACCAGACGGTGGTTGACACGCCGGCGACATTCACGTTCACGTACCCGGGATATTGAGTGGAATCCCCGACAACGTTGTAACCATCCGATGCATATACTGCTTTCCAACTTCCTTGAGTGGTGCTGTCGGTCTTGATGAGGCTGACTGAAGCGGGCGCCGCCGCGACAGACCCGATGGAACAGCCGCGTTCCCGGCGCGAAGTCGGATACAGACTGTTCGCGGAACCATCTACGGGACCGTTTTCGGCATAGCCCCAGCAAAGCCGCACTTGGTCGCCGGAGCTACCGGAAATCGTAATATCTTGTGGTACGTAGTTGGTCCTGTCAACCGAATCCGCAACCGGAAAGGGTGGCAAATAGACGCCGCACACTTCCGAACGAACGCCGTTCAGCCACCAGCAAGGCACAAACATCCAGGCCCCATCCGGGCTCATTTTGGGTTCGGAGAATTGATATTGGCCTCCGATGCCGGTGAACGCAGCCGGCAACATACGCTGGCGCGATCCGTTCTTATCTAGAGATCCCGAAATATCCATTTGCTGAATCTTGCCCGCGTCCGGCGAGCTGTTAAAGAAGCAGGGCGCCACTTCTTCATACTGATTGGTTAGGCACTGATTTTCACCGGCCGCATAAGGGACACTCACGTAGCGATCCCCGGCGTTCGAGTCGGTCCGGCATTCCCCGGCGTGAAGGGCGTAACAAGCGCTAAAACTGGTTGCGTCGGTGATGGTGTGCTGCGTCGTGTTGGGGTTGCTGATTTCTTTCAGCAGAAATCGGCCGGCAAAAAGAGTAAAAGGAAGATTCTTAGGATCGGCTGCTCCACCCGAATATGGGTCCGTGATTTTGTAGACCTGGTTGGTGCCTGATACAGGAGTAAGTGCCGTGGTTCCGCTTGGCCCCGAGCGGTACTCGGCCCCGACTCCCACGCCAGGATTGAGATGCCGGTAGTTCACCACCCATCGCCGGTCCCAGGCAGTGGCGCTTAGCTGCCCTGCATCCATATAGGATTGGAGCACGCCGTTGTATCCCGCATTGGAACCTGCCCAAGGCGGATTGACCGCGGTCAAATCGGGCAACGGCTGCATGACCTGTTGAAAGGTGGGCAGATCAAAGAAGCCCGCGAAATTGGATATGTTCTGCAGGTCGATTCCGACCGCAATCTTCCTGTCGGGAGTGGATCCAACCACGCTGGTCCCATGTGTCAGAACCCAGGCCGGGGAATCCGGCACCCAGGTGGCGGTTGTGTCGGTGGCATCCATCATCCAGTTGGCGGCCGAGGCACCCCAGTTGGCGGTCATGGCTAATGAAAATCCATCCGGATGGGTGGCGGTAATGGTGTTGTAAGGCGGTAGGGCGTTATTGGCCCACACTCCGCTGCCGCGGATCAGCCATAACTGGATCTCGGTGGGTGAAACGATGTTTTTCGAAACGACAATGAAATTCTCGCCGTAGTCGTTATACGTCTCGTTCTGCCGCATCCAATCGCCGACTTCGACATTCTGCAACTTCGACCAAGCCGCGTTCGTCATCACCGACCCATCCGCGCTGGCGCAAGGGAACTGCTGTGCTTCGGATTTACCGCCAGGATAAATGGCTGCCGAGCCCGGCGTGTGGCTGCATGGTTCCGATGAAATCTGCACCTGGATGCAATGGCTGCCCACCGCTCCCTCACTCACCAGAGCCTGGGCAATTGCGGTAGGACAGGCGTACGCCTCGCTCGCGGCGATGGAAGTACCTGGGCTGCCCCCGGCCGCGGTCCAGTTCGGGATCTGTGCATATCCAGCTCTATTTACCGCTGTCACGGCCATCTCGAAGGGACCATAAAGAGTATTGCTGGGGCTGGCCGACGCCGGATACGGTTGATCGAGCGTGAGGGAATGATACTTCCCGAGAGTATGAATCGGTCCGTGAACGTAACCCCAGCGGCCCGGATATTTTGAAAAACTGTCGAACACTTGGACCAAATTCCCGGTGGCCGTATCAAATGCCGCGCAGACTTGCAGGTCTCGGTCGCCGCCGCCGGTAGCCCCCAAACATGTTCGGGCAAATCCTCCGTCCACAATCACCGCACCCACGGCGAAGCCCGACAAATCTAGTCCAGGATTGTAGGCCGCATAGGCTCGTACGATTTGCGACCGCAAATCCATGGGAGGGTTGGACGAGGGATTCGTCAGATTCGTATACGTGAAGCAGGCTACTGCGGGGAAGGCGTAGGCGGATATGTAGTTCTGAGCTCCCTGCCAATTCATGTAGGGCGGATTGCAGCCGGCAATCGATGAATCGTACTTCGCGGACACCAGCAGCAACGTGTTCCCGTTGTTGTAGGACGCGCTCCCCATGAACTGGGAGCCGTCAGTGGGATGCCAGCCAGCGAAGGAAATATTCGCCCCGTTCGGAAAGCTGGCGCCGTTGGACGTCCAGGAGCTGGTGTACGGTAATCCCGACGGCCCCAAAGGACGCATTTCACCGAGTGGGTGGCCGAATTGATCCTTGGAGATTAGCAACCAATAAGCTGTTCCGGCCCATTCATGCTGGAACATGCAAACGTAACCTTGCAGCGAATACCCCGCATAGGCGTGGCCACTCGAATCGTTCGAGACGGTGACGGGATTCACGTTGCAATGCTCGTTGATACCATCCTCAAGCACTGACCACGAGGTGGACATATCCGCCTCAAAGCCGAAACTCACGCCAATGGAACCGCCGGCGCCTTGCCTGGTCACTTGAAATCCGAAAGCCCGGCCTTCGTAATTCGCGGCCGTTGGACACGCGGAGGCGCAGGATTCCAGCGTGGTCAGTTGGACCGCGGATTGCATGGATTGGATGGTACAGTAATCGTTCACGCAGCCCCACGCGGAGGCACCCTGAATGTAGATTTGGCTACCCGCGGGCCAATCCACGTCGAATGCGTTTTGATACGTGGTTGGCTGGCCGGGATTCGTCAAAGACACGGTATTGCCGCTAACCGATACCGTGCCCGGAGTGGGGACGACATCGCCATGCAGCGGCGTGTAACCCCAATCAGCAAAAACCGGAGACGGCGTAACGGCGGGGACCTTTACGGTTCCGGTGGCGCCGGCGCTGCTCTTGAGCGGGACGCTAAACTGCCGGGAAAGACAGGGCAGATTCAATCCCTGCGCCAGGCACACGCTCACAGTATCGCTGCCATCCGCTGCGGCAATGGCGGTTGCATCCGCCGAACCATATAGGTAGAGCAGAACATCGTCCACGTTGAAGCGTGGGTACCAGTTGTTAAACACGCCACTGCCCAACATTTGGAACGCGGGCAAAGGCATGAATATCTTCGCCGTTCCAGTGCACGTTGCGTAAGTAGCGCCGCTCGAATTCAAATTGCCCGCATTCGAGCAGGCTGAACTTCCGGTGATCCCCGTGGCTAGCGGAGAGCCCGCTCCGTCCGTGCTGTTTAGACCCTTGAGATAGGCATCTCCGGCGAAGGTCATGCGTTTGACAAGGAAGCCCGTGGAGGGATCCACCAACATTTCGTTTCGCTGGGCCTGGGTCCAATCGAACTGCGGATAAGCGCGGTTATCCCACGCATTCGAATCGAAGGGCGGCTGCTCCGGATACAGATTTCCGAGCGCGGGGTTGCGCGTTGTAAACGACCCTTGCGCGGACTGAAAGGCCAGAACGTCGGTGATGGTGTAGTAGTATGTGGTAACCGCCGCGAGCGCTCGGGAATGGAATTTTCCATCGGCTGCCTTTTGAGAGGTCCTCAAGCCTGCCACGAAGCTAACGCGCGTGCCGTTGATCGCGGATCCCACCCGATTGCACCTTTGCGATCCCGCGAACAAAGTTGAATTGGTGTCGTCGACTAGTTCGGTGCGCGCGGAGTCGCTGTAGACCTCGACCAGGCATTGGGATGGATCGCTCACCGTGAATGAAAGGATGGCTTGTACGGGGGTGGATTGGACGCTGACCGGCCCAATGGCCGCAAAGCAGGCCGGCACACATAAAATGATTGCTAGTCTTTTACGCTTCCACATTGCTATCCTCACCAGGTTGTTAGCGCCACGCGGAGCCAGCTATTGGCGGCCACGCAGACGTAGTAATAAGAGGTGTCCATCGACCATGCACCTTGGGCGCATGGGCTGGAAGAACTGGACGGAACGGGGGCCCATATGCCAACCAGGGTCGGGTCGATGGATAAGGTGGTACGTCCATTGGCCGCCGTTCCCAAGAGCCCCGCTCCGGCTGAAACGTTGGTGGTGCTTTGAAATGCCCTTCGGTCCGTTCCCCCGGCCGCATCCCAGGTCCCGTTCGTGGCCGTCCAGGTGAATAAAGGAACTGAATCGGGGGGAAACGTCGTTATTCCCGGCACGGCCACGCATCCGGAGTTGCAAGCAACCGTCAGATTGTGGCCCACGGTCAGATTCCCGCTGGAGTCGATATAAATGTATGCCGTTCCGTTTCCGCCGCTAATCGTGGCGGAGGTCGAACTAGTGAAGGCAAACGTTACGCTGCCAAGCCGCACGTTGCAGGGTTTGGCCGGTGAGCAAGCGACGCCGATCAGCAAGGCGGTTGACGAGCTGATGTTGGCCGCGAGGTCCGCGAGTTGGCTCGAATTCTGCACTGAAGATCCGCCACCGCCGCTGCTTTCGATGGTCCAGCCATTGGTGGCCGCGCAGCCATAGAGATTCGCACCCGCCGCTGCGCTCGACAAGAAGAACATTTCTCCTACCGTGCAAGTGGCCGGCAATACCACACCCGACTTCAGCGGACGAGTGGTGGGCGAGGTGGTGAAATCCACGTTCTTGCCTTGGGCCTGCAGATCGATCTGCGTCTGGCCCCTCACTTGCGGCAAACAAAACAACTGCTGCAGACAAAACGAAATTAGAATAGATCGGAAATACATCGCCCGATACCTCGCTTTGCCGACGAGTATATAGTGCTCAGGCTAGAAACTTGTCTCAATGCATTGATACTATTGGAGAATCTGTTTGTGACTGGCTTTTCCGAATGGCGTGACCTGTGGGTCCGGCGCCTCACCATCGGCTTCTTGGTGATGGCTATTGTGTTGGGCGCGGTCGAAGCCTGGACGTCGCGCTACTCGATGAATCCCGACGGAGTGCAGTACTTAGACAATGCCAGCGCCTATTCCAACGGCGATTTCCAGCATGCGCTTAACTCGCAATGGAGTCCACTCTACCCATGGCTGATCGGCGCCTGGTTCGCAGTCTTCCGTGCGAGCCCGTATCTGGAATTTCCACTGGCGCATTTTCTGAATTTTCTCATTTACTTGCTCTCCCTGGTGGCATTTCTGTTTTTCCTTAAGGGCGTGTTGGGGAGGATTCCAGAAGAGACGCGCGCGCCAGCTATCCGGACCGGCGTGCTTCTGATCGCATATTCGTCGTTTCTTTATTGCTCGCTGGACTTCACCCACCTGGCTTATGTCACTCCCGATCTGTTAGTCAGCTCGTTCACTTTTCTTGCAGCTGGTCTATTACTGAGAATTGCTTCGGGGAGTGCGTCAGCCTCCCGCTATGTAGCGCTGGGAGCCGTTCTAGGGCTGGGATACCTGGCCAAGACTCCGTTCCTGGTATTCAGTGTGTTGTGTCTTGGAATTGCCGCGGTGCTCAGCTTCAAGCAGCGTAGCGCCGTGGCGCGGTGGTGCATTTCCGCGGCGATATTCACCGCTATTGCCGTCCCCTATATCTGGGTTTTGTCGAACGCCAAGGGCCGGTTCACGGTGGGTGACAGCGGAACGTCGAATATTATCTGGCTGGTGAATGGCGTGCCCTACTATAACTGGCAGGGGGGGCCTTCCGATAACGGCGCCCCAATTCACCCCACCCGGCAACTATCCAGCAGTCCGGCCATCTTTGAATTTGCCACACCGATAGGCGGCACCTACCCGCCTTGGTACGATCCCACTTACTGGAGCCAGGGCGCCAGAATCGCATTTCGCCCCGGTGATTTCGCACGCGCGCTAGAGCGGCAAATCCAGTTGTACGGGTATCTGGTGCACCATCGTCAGCTTCCGCTGGTCTTTGCCCTGGCTACGCTTTTTCTGCTGTCTCGGGACAAGAGCCGCATCTTCGCCCGCACGCATCAATTTTGGCCGGTGCTGCTACTGGGGGCCACGCCCTTTGCCATGTATGCCGTGGTTCACGCGGAGGGCCGCTACTTGGCGCCGTTCTTTGTGTTGCTGTGGACCACGCTGATGGCCGGTCTTTTAATAGGGCTCAACGAGAGCCTGGAGCGGCGCGTGTTGCTTTCGATTGTGACAGTTGCGGCCGCGCTGATGCTGGTGGAGGCGGTGGCCGTGACGCCGGTTGCCGCCGAGCCTGCTCGGCTGCAGTATGAAATTGCGGAACGAACCCAAACGCTGGGGCTGAGACGGGGCGACCCGGTAGCCATCGTCACCGGGGATTTGGACTATTTCTGGGCTCGGCTAGTGGGAGCCCGCATTACCATGCAGGTGGACTTCGGGGGGTTGAAGTTCGGGAAGTCAGCCTGCCCGGAGTGCCAAAAACTCTCGCCGGAATGGGCGAAAGCGAAACAGATTCTAGCGGCAAATGGCGTGGTTCTGGTGGTCTCCCCTTGTATTTCGGGCGTCGTCGATCAGCCGGGCTGGCAGAAACTCGGCGCAACAGGAGCGTTTGCGTACCGTTTACAGTGAGACGACGGCCGGCGGTCCAGCACTTCAGTTTGAGTCCAAAATGGCATGAGCCGGTTCAATATCTCCAGGACCGCGGTTGAGACGGCGCTCGAAACGCTACCGGTCAGAGCCATACCCGCGCGCAGATCCGAAACCAGCGCTTCCCTGATTCTCGAACCCTCCGTTTCCGAGGCCACCTTGGTACAACGCGCGGGTTTTGTCCTGATGTGCATTTTTGCCGTTTCAGGTTACGTGAACGAATTCGCGCTTCGCTACTTTCATGTCAAAGCGTACATTTCAACGGTCTCGTGGGTGGTGCTCCCACTGCTATTGGTTCTAAGCGGCAATTTATTGCGCGGCCTTCGAGATATGACCGGCCGCTTGTGGCTGTTCTTTCTGCTTTGGGTAACCTTAGCGGTTCCGTTCAGCGTGTGGAAAGGCGGGTCGGCGGCGTTGCTGCTGGGCTACGTTTCGCGGGGATGGATCCAGTTGTACTACTATTCCGCCTTTCTGATTGCATTCCGGTATTGCCGGCGCTTTATGTTTTTTCTGATCGCTTCCAATGTAATGTTGTTGCTGGACTGCTTTCTGTTCGGCGCGACGGCGTCCGGGCGTTTTGCCATTCCGGACAGTATATTCTTCGCCAACGCCAACGATCTCGCTCTTCAACTACTGATCGCTGTTACGCAATTCCTATATCTTTTGTACCAGCGTCAAGTTTGGAAGCACCTGCTGGGCGCCACGGGAATACTGCTGGCGCTGATGTATATGCTCAAAACCGGATCGCGCGGCGCATTGCTGGCTGCACTGACTCTCGCCCTGGTCAGCATCCTGTTCGGTAGAAATCGGATTCGCTTGGCTATCGCCGGTGTCCCCATCGCATTGGCTCTGCTGTTACTTGTTCCTTCCTCGTTCTTCCATCGGTTCACGGTCATAGCCTTTCAGCCTCAATCGATGGCGGTGCGCGATTCGTCGGATGCATCCGCGGTTGCATCCCAGATCCAACGCATGGCGCTGCTCCGGCTGAGCGTCACTTATGCCATCACCCATCCGCTGTTGGGTGTCGGGCCGGGCCAATTTGCAGTGGCCGCTTCGGGCGATGCGGCTAAGGAAGGGAAAGTGCCCAACTGGTTGGGAACCCACAATTCTTATACGGAGATAGCGAGCGAATGCGGACTCCCGGCGTTCTTCCTGTATGTGGCCGTTATCGTTGTGACGCTCCGCTCCAATTTCTGGATCTTCCGACGAACCGCACATCTGGCTGAGTACCGGGATCTAAGCGCGCTGGCATTTTGTTTTTTCAGCGCCACTCTGGTGTATGCGATCTGCACGTTTTTCTTTCACATCGCCTACAGCAGCTATCTTCCATCCATCGCGGGAATGAGCGTAGCGCTGCGATTGGCAACCAGTCCCCGCCTATGGAATTCGAGACCGGGGATAGAAACTCACTCGCGACCGCCGGCAGACCAGGCGGCCGGTGGCTGGGTGGCCTCCAAGAGTCCGTAGGCGGCTTCTTGCGGGCGCACATCGCCCACCACGGCCGCAACAATTCCCGCGGGCCTTTTTTTGATCTCCTGCAGCAGCACGATCAGGTACTCTCCGACAATTCCCATGCAGAGGAACAACACGCTAAGCGCAAAAGCGAGAAACACCAGCACCGTTGCAGTTCCCGCATTTGCGCCCACCCAGTAACCCAGCAGCGAGAAGCGAGGGAAAAGGCGGTTGATCAGTATGAGGATGCCGAACAGAACGGATAGAATACCCATGCTGACGCCGATGATACTGGCCAGCCGGAGCGGGATGGTGCTGAAGGAGATGAGCCCCTGCAAAGCCAGGGCGGTCAGTTTCCTCACGTTGTATTTCGTGGTTCCGTGCAGCCGCGCCGGCCTATCGTAGGGGATACCCGATTGCCGGAATCCAACCCAAGAGCGCAATCCGCGCAGCATTCGCGATTGTTCCGGAAGAGCCAACAGCGCTCGCTGGCAGCGCTCGCTCATAACGCTGAAATCACCTGCGTCGCGCGGCCAATCGTGGTCGGCAGTGCGCTGAATGATGTAATAGAAAACCGAATAGGCAGCGCGCAGCAAGATAGGAGCATCGCGCTTTCGACGGATGCCCAGACAGACATCCAGGCCGTCTGCGACGCAAGTTCGATAGAGCTCCACTAGAATTTCGATGGGATCCTGCAGATCGCAGTCCATAATACCGATGTAATCGGCACGAGCGTAAGCTAATCCCACCGAGAGTGCGGCTTGGTGGCCGAAGTTACGGCTCAGCCGTACGCCGGACACTCGCTGGTCGCGTGCATGCCAGTCGGTGATGGTAGCGAAGGTAGCGTCGTTGCTGCCGTCATCCACACACAAGACGCTCCAACGTCCGTCCGTAGCCTGCTCCAGCGCCGGCAGGGCCTTCGCGAAGAACGCCGGAAGCATTTCCTGCTCGTTGTAACAAGGAACAATAACGCACAGGGAAGGCGGCAAGCAGAACCCCTCAGCTTCGGTTTAAGAATAACAGCGCTGGGCGGCGCTTCGCAACAAATTGACAGCCGCATGTTAAAATCGAGGTCCGGTAATCGTCCTTGGCCGGATAACCCAACCAGGAAAATGGCTTCGGAATTCGATCAATATGCCAGCGACTACGAGGCGATGCAGAAGGACCCGCTGCGTCACTCCTTCAGCCAGGACGGCACCTTTTTCATTGCGCGCAAGTGGCTTCTGATTCGCTCCTACTTTGCCGCCCTCGGGCGCGACCTTTCGAAAATTAGTTGGCTGGACATAGGTTGCGGGAAGGGTGAGCTTCTGCGGCTAGGCGCGCCCGACGTTGCCTCTATCACGGGCTGCGATGTCTCTACCGAGATGCTGAAACTCTGCGAGGATATCGACTCCCGTCCGATGACGCATCCGGAACGCTTGCCGTTTCCCGATGCAAGCTTCGATTTGCTCACTGCCGTTTGTGTGTATCATCACGTCCCTCCCGACGGACGCGCCGGATTGACTCGGGAAGCCGCTCGGGTACTGCGGCCCGGCGGCGTGTTCGCGATTATCGAGCACAACCCATTGAATCCGGGTACGCGGTTGATCGTCAACCGCCTTCCCATGGATCGTCACGCGATCCTGCTCGGATCCTGGGAAACGCGGCGCCTGCTGCGCGCGGCGGGCTTCGACGGCCTGGAAACCACGTATTTCCTCTATCTTCCCGAAAAGCCGTTCCGGATTTTCGGCGGCCTTGAGACGGTGCTTAAGCGAGTACCGTTGGGCGGCCAGTACGCCGTTTTCGGGCGGCGGCAGTAATCCTCGCGGTTATCATGAGAACGTGAATGACGCTGCCGGCCTGGGTGCCGCAATTCCAAAGGGACGCAGCGAAATCTTTGTTCGAAGTGTGGTCTGGAATTGGGCGGGCGTCAGTATCAGCCTGATTACTGGCTTCCTGCTTTCGCCCTACCTTTTTCGAAAGTTGGGCCCTGAAGGCTACGGCATCTGGGCTCTCTCGTTTTCTTTCATTGAGTATTATTGGCTGCTCGATCTGGGCATGCGCTCGGCAACGGGAAAATTTGTGGCCCATTACTGGACCACCGGAGAATCCGCGCAGCTTTCGGAAATAATGAGTACCGCTGTTGCGTATTCCTGCCTGATTGCCGGGCTCGTGCTGGGTGTTGTGGCGCTGGCTGCGGCGCGCATCGAAGGATTCTTCCGCATTTCAAATTCCTATCACGAATCCTTCCTGGAATTGTTGATGTTGATGACTGTGAGCTGGGGCCTGGGATTGATCTTCAATCTTTTCTCGGCGGCGCTTGAGGCCGTGCAACGCTTTGACGCCACCAACCGGATCGCGATCATAACCACTGGCTCCCGCGCCGCCCTTTGGGCAACCCTGCTTTATATGGGTTTCGGCATTGTGGCGCTCGGAATCGCAACGCTTGCCAACCAGTGCCTGATGTACGCGTTGAACTACTATTATTTCCGCAAGGTGTTGCCGGACTGCCAGGTTTCTGTGCGGCACGCGGGCTTTGAAACTTTCAAGAAAATGTGGAGCTTCGGCATTCACACCTTTCTCCAGACCGTTTCCATGATGGGTCTGAATCAAGGCCCACCCATCCTGATCGGCCATTTTCTTCCTACCGAGTACGTGGGTTTTTACAATCTGCCCATCCGATTGCTTCAATACACCGTGGAATTCATCGGGCGCATCGGGATTGTCACCAACGTCAATGCAGCCGCGCTGGCCGCGCGCGAGGAATCCAAGCCACTGGCGAAACTGGCAGAATACGCCAATCGCTACTGCCTGGCCATTTTTATGCCGCTGGCAATTGTGCTCGGGATCTACGGCGATCAGTTCTTTCGCCTTTGGATCGGTCCTGTAGGCGCGGCCCAAGCGGCGCCGCTGTTACCGATCCTGCTGATTGGTTATGTTCTGGCGGTGGTGGCCCAGTTCAGCTCCAGCATGCTTCTTATGGGACTCGGTAAACACCAACGTTACGCCAAAGGATTATTCGCGGAGGCTGTAATCGCGGTCGCGGTGCTGTGGTTCGTGATTCCGCGCTGGGGTATTCTCGGAGCCGCTTGGACATGCTCCGTCTTGATGGTGCTGAACCGCGGTATTCTTGCGCCCTTCTTGGTTAGCAAAACGCTGTCGCTCGGGTTCGCCGATTACATGGGAACCATCTACGTTCGTCCGCTGGCGGCCGCTGTACCAGCGATCGCGCTCGCGTGGGTGGCGCGCGCCACTCTGCTACCGGGCTCCAACTGGCTTCAGATATTCGGTGCCGGCGCGCTGACGGGGATCTTTTACTATGCCCTGGCATACCTGATTTGCCTGGATCGCGACCATCGGTCGCTATTGCTAACCTGGCTGCGAAGCAAAACCGAACCGCGACCGGAAGGAAGCGTGTAGACAGCTTCGGTGGTGTTAGCGCTTCCTCCTGGTCGCGGTTCGGAATGGGCGCTCGAACATTCGACAGGGCGCGCGGCAGTGTATACTACCTCCGAATGCAGGAGCACAAACGCGCAGTCATCGTGGGAGCCGGACTCGGCGGTGTTTGCGCAGGCATCCAGCTGCTGCGCGGCGGCATTGGCGATTTTGTAATTCTCGAGCGCGAAACGGAACCGGGGGGAACCTGGCGCGACAATGTCTACCCGGGCTGCGCCTGCGACGTTCCGGTCGCTTTATACCAGTTTTCTTTCGCGCCCAGCCTGCACTGGCGGCATGTTTTTCCGCGCGTGGCGGAGATGCAGGAGTACGTCCGCCAATTGATCTCGAACTTTGAGATCGCGCCGCATTTGCAAGGCGGCGATGGCGCAAAATCCGCGCGCTGGGACGAAGAGCGCTGCCGCTGGCGAATCCGGACCGAGGCCGGCGCCGAATTCGAAACTGAAACCCTGATCGTTGCTCTGGGCCAGTTGAATCGGCCCAAGTTTCCGGATTTTCCCGGCCGCGACTCGTACGCTGGTCCCGCGTTTCATTCGGCTCGCTGGGATTATTCTGTTCCGCTCGAAGGAAAGCGCGTGGGCGTGATCGGCTCGGCCGCCAGCGCCGTGCAGTTGATTCCTGAAGTTGCGAAAATTGCCGGGCATCTCACGGTTTTTCAGCGCACCCCGAACTGGCTGCTGCCGCGCATGGATCGCGAGATCACCGAAGAAGAAATGGCACTGTTGATCACCGCGCCGCACGTCGCCGAGCTGACGCGCGAGCAGATCTACCAGAATGCCGACTGTCTTTTCTGGCAGGCTTTCAGTTGGACGCCGCAGGGCCGCGCGGCTTTCACGCGGCAGTCTACGATGCATCTGGAAGCGCAGGTGGCCGATCCCGCGCTGCGCCGCAAGCTGACGCCGGATTATCCCATTGGATGCAAGCGCGTCCTTTTCGCGGACGATTATTATCCTGCGTTGCAGCGCCCCAATGTCACGCTCGAAACGGAGATGATCGAGCGCATCACACCGCAAGGGGTCCGCACGCGCGATGGCGTGGATCAAGCATTGGACATTCTAGTTTTCGCCACCGGCTTTGAAACCACGGATTGGCATTGGTCTTTGGATGTTACCGGGCGGGACGGCATGCGCTTGAGCGACGTGTGGAAAGACGGCCCTCAGGCCTATCTTGGTCTTACGATTTCCGGTTTTCCCAATCTCTTTATACTGTACGGCCCGAACACTAACCTGGGCCACAATTCCATCACCTTCATGCTCGAAAGGCAGAGCGAGTACATTGTCCAAGCGCTGGTGGAGATGCAGCGCCTGGGCTTGGCATCCATGGAACCGTCGCGCGAGGTGCAGGAACGCTTCAATCGCGAGCAGCAGGCAGCGCTCGCCCGCACCACTTGGGCAGATCCGCGCGCCCACAACTGGTACATAAACGCAGCTGGACGAAACACACAGAACTGGCATTCCCACACGCGCGATTATGCGGCTGCCACCAAGACCGTCAATTTCGAAGATTATGTCATCCACGCCCACCAACGCGCGTAGCGTTTCAATTATGTTGAGCCCCAAACTGGATCCAATCGTCCGCCAATTGCTAGAGGCTGCGGAGGCCGAAGGAAACGCGCCGCTGGAGTCTTTCTCGCCCGAGGAGGCGCGCAAAGTTGCGATCGAGAGTCTGAAACTGGTGGGTGGGACCATGGAACCCATCCACGCCATCGAAAATATTCAGATTCCCGGACCAGTTGGCGAGATTCCTATCCGCATTTACACACCCGACGGTCCCGCGCCGCGCCCGGCCTTGGTTTATTTCCACGGCGGTGGCTGGGTGGTTTGCGACCTGGACACGCACGACGTAGTGTGCAGCGCGATGGCACGCCGCGCGGGTGCTGTCGTGATAGCGGTGGACTATCGCCTGGCGCCCGAGCACAAGTTTCCGGCAGCCGTGATCGATTGTTACGCTGCGACCGCATGGGTTGCGTCGAATGCGGAAAAACTTGGCATCGATCCGAAGCGCATCGCGGTGGGCGGCGACAGCGCCGGCGGTAATCTGGCCGCTGTGGTATCGCTGAAGAGCCGGGACGAAGACGGTCCCGCGATCGCGCTTCAGGTGATGGTGTATCCGGTAACCAATCTCTCTTCGTTCGATACCCCGTCGTATCGAGAGTTCGGCGAAGATCATTACCTCACCAAGAGCGAGATGGAGTGGTTCCGAGGGCACTATCTTCGGAGCATGGAGGACGCGCGCGATCCACACGCTTCGCCATTACTGGCGCTGGATCTCAGCGAGTTGCCTCCCGCTCTCATCATCACCGCCGAATGCGATCCGCTACGCGACGAAGGTCAAGCTTACGCTAAACGGCTGGAGTACGACGGAGTGGCGGTAACATACACCTGCTATGCCGGCATGATTCATCCATTCTTCTCGCTGTCCGGCGCGATTCCCCAGGCCTTCGACGCCATCCAACAGGTCGCGAACGCCGTATCCAACCCCCAGTCCCTAGCCCCCAGCCCCTAGCCGAGCCCCCGGCACATGACGATCTCGTCATGCTCAACGGGCCGATTTGTGCTGCATAATGAATGAGGATTCTGGAGGTTTGCAATGGATAAATCCAAAGATGAAGCGAGTCAGGTAACGCGGCGAGCTTTCGCGGCGGGCGCGGCAGCTTTCATGATTGTTCCGCGTCATGTCTTGGGAGCGCCTTATACGCCACCGAGCGATAAGTTGACTGTGGCAACCATTGGGCTCGGACGCCAGGGCCAAGCCGTCACCATGGGCCTGCTGGCGCGGCCGGAGGTCCAAATGGTTGCAGTGTGCGATTGCAACAAAGGCAGCAAGGATTACATGGAGTACAATTCCAATGCGCTGCTGAGCGCCGCACGCAAACTGCTGGGCGCAGGATACGAAAAATGGGCCGAAGACCTGGCCTCGCCAGGATCGGTACAACTCACGCGCGAATTCTCGAGCAGCCTGGGGATGGGCGGCCGCGAGCCAGCGAAGCGATTGGTGGAAGCATATTACGGCGCGCATAAAGGCTCCGGCACGTATACAGGCTGCAATGCTTACCGCGATTATCGCGAGCTGCTGGCGAAGGAAAAAGATCTGGATGCCGTGTACGTCGCCACGCCCGACCACTGGCACGCCACCATCTCCATCGCCGCCATGCGCCAACACAAGCATGTGCTTTGCCAGAAACCCATGGCGCACTCCATCGGTGAAGCGCGCCGCATGGCGCAAGTGGCACAAGAGATGAAGGTGGCCACGGGGTTGCCGGTAAATAATCCATCGAGCGAATCTACTCATCTGCTGGCCGCCTGGATTGCGGACGGAGCTATCGGAACGGTGCGTGAGATTCACAACTGGTCCGGGCGCCCGTACTGGCCGCAAGGCATCGATCGGCCAACCGAAGTGCAACCCGTTCCCGACGGCCTGGATTGGGATCTTTGGCTGGGGCCTGCGCCCGAGCGTCCGTTCAACAAAGCCTATCTGCCTTTTGTGTGGCGCGGCTGGTACGATTTCGGTTGCGGCTCATTCGGCGACATGGGGTGCTACAGCTTCGCCGGGCTTTTCAAGATTCTCAATCTCGCGCCGCCCACGGCTGTGGAAGCCAGCTCCAGCGAGTCGTTCGAAGAGACCTATCCGAAGGCTTCCATCGTTCGATTGGAATATCCCGCGCACGATAATCGGGCGTCCGTGAAGATGGCGTGGTACGACGGCGGGATCAAACCCGACCGGCCTGCCGGAATGTTAAAGGAAGACGAGCACCTTTTTGTTCACAATGACGAAGGCGAGGGCGTGATGTATGTCGGCGACAAAGGCATTATTCTCGCTGGTTTCAATGGCGACCGGCCGCGCGTCTATCCGGAGTCGAAGAAATATCAGGCGCCGCCGCCCAGGCAGCGAGGCGGTGGCGGCGGACAGCGCGACGCGGCGGTGGATCAATGGATAGCGGCCTGCAAGGGAGGCCCTGCGTCGCTGACCAATTTCGAAATCCAAAGCCCGGTTACCGAGGCGTTCCTGCTGGGTTGTCTGGCGCAGCGGCTGCCGGGTGAGCGGTTTGAATGGGACACGGCCAAGATGCGGATAACGAATTCGGAGAAGGCCAATAAGTATTTGGATCCGCAGGGGCGCAAGCCTTACGCTTCCTGATTTGGCAAGAGGCACCGACTCCCTCACGGTCGCGGTTCGGTAACGGGCTTCTTTCTGAACCGCGGTGCGTTTGGTTTATCCCAAATACTTCAGCCCGGCGTCAATCAGCTTGGCGACTCCGGCATAGGCATCGCCTTCGCCTTCAAACTCGGCCGAATAATATCCTTTGAAGTTGCTTGCTTTTGCGATCGCGAATGTCCGCGCTAGATCCACGCGATACACTTTCCCGTTGTCCACTTCGGAATCTTTCAAATGCGCGATATTGTATCCGCGCTGGAACATCGCCGTAACGGCGTCGTAGTTGAATTTCTCATCGCCCTTGAGCATGGAATTGCAGAAGTCCGGCAGCGCTCGTAGCCAGGGACTATTCACGCGATCGATTACCTTCACGATAAAGAACGCATCTTCGACATCGGGATCGTCGTTTTCAAGATTGACCACGATATTCTTGGACGCCCCGTATTGGGCAATCGCGCTCAACCCTTCGGCCGTCAGTGCAACATCCGGCTTGACGCCCTTCGCTCCTGAAATATTGAGGCGTACGCTGGGACAATCCAACGCTATCGCGACGTCGATCCATTTCTTGCCGTCTTCAACAGCCGCGGCTCGCTTCTTCGCATCTGGATCGTAGAGACTCGCGTCGCCACCCGCGGGAAGATCCACCAAGTGCGATCCGGCGCGCTGGACGGCCGCGCGAAGCTCCTTCAAATAGGGGAGCGATGTGGATGGCATGTGTTGGCCCAGGATCTCCACGTTATGGATGTTGTACCGCTCAGTCACCATGGCGGGAAAATCCTTGAGAGCCATCAGATTGCCATGCGATTTCCGCGCGTGGTTCTCGGCTGTGTCCAGATGCTCACGAAAGCTCCAGGAGGCTACGGCCAGCCGCTCGCGCGCCCCAATGGGAAAACGCAAATTCGGCGCCCCTGCCGCCGTCAAGCGTTGGATGGGAGCAAGAAGCGCGCTGGCAATCAGGAAATTCCGCCGGTTGGTTGGCATGCTTAAAGTCTACGCTGTCGGAACATTACCGCAAGATTACGATTCTGAAATATGCGCCACTCACGTGCGGGGCTACAATTCGGAGCAAACAATTTCGGAGCGACAAGCACAAGGTAGCCCCGCGCGTCAGCGAGGGGACAGCACGGGATCACTGCTTGGTTTCGGACGGCATCAGCGACTTTCGATAAAACTCCTCCTGCAGCCGCGGGCTAACTTGATCGGCTTTCACTGCTCGAATCGCGTTTGCGATGCTGTCGGCCCAGGCTTTCATATCGAATTCGCCCAACTCTTTCGTGGCCGGTGCACCGTCGCCGGCGTAGTGATCCGGGAACTTCGCGTACCACCAGATTCCTGTATAGACACCGGCGGGCAGATCCAGCCGGTTTTGATCGGCGCCGGATTCGCTGCCGGCGCGATCCAGGTGGACCAGATCGGGGCGCGAGACCAGCGTGTGAGCCGTTTCAGATTCGCCGGCGTGCTGATCCACCTTGGTTTTGAGCGCCGGACGGCCGGGCGGATTGCCGTGGCTCAGCATTGCATACACAACGTAATCGTGCGGCGCGTCCAACTGGGACTGGGCAAAGAAGGGAATCAGGTGATTGTTACCGCCGTGGCCATTCACGATCAGGATCTTCTTGCATCCGTTGCGCGACATCTCGTCGGTAGTTTCCTGCAACAGCTCCAGCTGAAGCTTGGCGCTATAGGCCACTGTTCCAGGTTCATGCTTCGCTTCGAAGATCTGGCCAAAGTAATACTCGGGAAATACGATCGCGTATTCCTGACCGGCCCCTTGGAGCGATGCGTAGCGCACGTTGATGAGGTCCGTTCCAAGTGGTAACTGCGGACCATGCTTTTCGATGATCCCGAATGGCAGCACACAAGTATTCTGCGCTTTCGCAATAGCCTGTTGGAAATCGGGACCGGTCAGCTCTTCCCAATGGGTAGAGAAAGTTTGGCCGGGCGCGCAGAATGCCGCGCCCAGCAAGATAAGTATCAACCGCATATCGCGCTCAAATGTAGGCGATGACGTCGATCTCAACCAGCGAATTGCCGGGGATGCCGCCGGCTGCGGCGATGGTGGTGCGCACCGGAGGCTCATCGCCCCACCGGCCCGTGAACACCTCCGTCATGGCCTCCCGGTCCTTCAGGTCATTCAAATACACATTGCATTTGAGACACTTTTCCATGGAGGAGCCAACGCTCTCGAGCTGCTGCTGGATGGTATCCAGAACACCTTTGGTGTGCACTTTGATGTCGCCTGCTTCGTGATAGCCCACGCCAGAGATGAAGACCAAGTTGCCATAAGTAATGATGCCGCTGTACGGCGGTACCTTATCGGGCTTCTTGCCGTTCTTGTAATGCACCTTTTTCACGGGCTTGTCCTGTGCGGCGGCTGGAACTGCCGCAGCAGCCGTCACCGCCGCGGAAGCAACCACGCCTTTTCCAATGAAGTTTCGTCTGTTTGATTTGTTCATGTAGGTCTTCCTTTCGTTATCCATTCCGGCGGTTTCCGCCACTCTGATATTTGTGCTTCTGAGCCGACCAACTAGTCTCACCATACTCGCCGAGATTTACTGTGCCCGAGATCTTGTCGCCATCCACGGCGCCGGTGAATTCGTAAGAGAGCCGGGTGCCTTCCGCGCGAGTGGACGTCCGGAAGCGTATCTGATTCCCGGACACAGTCCCAGTGAGATCGCCATTGTAGAACTCACCGTGATGCGTGCCCAGAAGTTTCGAGCCGTCCTGTTCCAGCACGATTGTGTGATTGGCGGATCCACGGCCGAATTCCAGGCGCGCCTCCCATTGGCCCGAGACTGAGACGGAGGGACTGGAGGGCGGCGCCGGATTCTCGAATTTCGGTGGATTCGATAGCACCGCGTACAAACGTTCAGCCACAATTTTGTCGTCGCCCGGCAGCATCATATAAGGAATGATGGAAACCGAACTATTCTTGTCGCCATTGCGGTTTCCGCGGGCTCCGGCCAGAACGATGCGCGGTTCGGTATCGAGTACCACTTTGCTCAACTCCTGGCCGGTGATATTGAGTCGCGTGCTGTCCCACTGGATGGTCAGCTGGGGCGAGCGGTTGGAAAGGCCTTCGCTGGCGTCCGCAATCTGGGTGGTCACTCCATCCACACGCTGCGCGCTGGTTGCAATGTGATTGAGCCACTCTTCCCAGGCATGCCATTCCCCCTGATGGTCGCGCTTCATCCACATCTCGACGGCCGCGAGCATTCCCATGATCTCTTCTTTGCCGACTTTGAGCGACCGGCCAAACGCATGATGCGGCGCGCTGTTGGCCCACGCGGCCTTCAACCAATTCTTCTCGCCCAACAAAAGACCGGCCGCTTGGGGACCGCGAATGCATTTTCCGCCGCTGTAAGCTACCGCCGTCGCTCCGCGCTCCAGGTGGACATTCGGCTTGATGGTCAGGATTTCAGCCGCGGCATCCACGATGATTGGAACATTCTTTCGCCTGGCCACTTCCGCGATTACACGTGTGCCGAGCGGGCCATCGTCGCCGGGTCCGCCGAGGATATAAACCATGGCTGTGCGCTCGTTAAACGCGGATTCGAGCTGCGATGGTTCGTGTACTTCGATGATCCTCACGCCCAACATACGGATGGCGTGGTCGTAAACGTTGCGCGAGTAGGCGGGGATGATCACCTCGTTCTTTAATCCCGTGAGGTCGGGAAGGCGCTGCATTCGCTCCGGATTGTTTCCGGCGATCGCGGCAGCCGTGCAATGAGTAAGGGCGGCGCAACAACCCGCTGTGATGATGCCCCACTCGGCTCCGGTGAGGTCGGCCAGCCGTTTGCTGACGCCCTCCATCAGTTCATCCATCTGTACAAAATGGCGCGAGGCTTCGTCCATAGCGTGCTTCACTTCAGGCAGGGTGAGCGACCCGGTGATGATGGTGAAGGTGCCGCGCGCGTTGAGGAGGGGGCGCACGCCGATGGATTGATATAGATTGGCGCCGATATCCAACGCAGCCGCGGAGGCGCGTTGGATGCGCCCACCGAATGCTTGTGCGGCAGCCAGCAGACCACCACGGCGGAAAAGCTCCCGGCGTGTCGATCCGGGGACGGAGCTTCGCTTCCAGAACAGATTTGGCATGATGCTTCCTACTCGATGATAATATCGCGCCTAGTGAAGGCGTGGTCAAGATGACGGAATCGTAACGCGGTGGTCATCCGCGGCGGTAATCAATGATTCGCGTACGCTGCGCCTGCTGCGATCGGAATCGGCAGATGATTTTGGCGGGGAGGGATGGGGCAAGCGGCGTAAGGACTGAATGCGCAATAGGGATTGTAGGCTTTATTGAAATCCAGGATCACCTTGCCGTCTTTCGGCGCTTCCGCGTTAATATAACGGCCTCCGCTGTATGTTTCTTTCCCGGAAGTCTGGTCGCGGAACATCACGAAAAGCTGGTCACCAGTCACGAACGCCTTCAATCGCAGCGTCTGCCCCATGAGTTGGAACACGAGATCGCCCGAAGCTGTGAAGACCTCAGCCGAACCACCCGTGTAAGGTATCTGGACTTTCTCTTGCTGCGAATACGCACTGAACTGCGCTTCCACTTTGACGCTGCGTCGATTGGAAACCAGGTGGAACCTTTGAACTCCCGCAAGTATGAACTTTGGGAATCCTGCAGCAGCAGGTAATAATCCCCGCCGAGCGGGCGAATAGCGAACAGGAAATCCCCAGTGCCAATGCGGTCCGATGACGCCGGCGGCTTCACAACTTTGAGACTGGCGGAGCCACTTAGCGGCTGGCCATTCACGGTAACCGATGTTCCCGTGACCGCTTCGAAACTGAACGTCTTGTCGTGGCGCGTGAGCGTCCCAATCTGCTTTGGAGCTCGATCGGGGAAGACGATGGTGGAAGCGGGATCGCTGCCCAGCGTGGAAACGCCTTCGGCGACTTGGAAGCGCCCCACCAAGCGAAGTGGACTTTTCTCGGAGCTCAGGAATTCGTCATTCTCCTGTCTCCATTTCTGGATTTCCGCGATGTAGGCTTGGTCGGCAGCGCAGCCCGCGCCGGCCGCCAGAACCAGGAGAGCCAAGCAACGCACGGTTACACGCCGCGTCATGCGATCTAGAGCGTGTTACCGCGATCGAGCGCGGTCATCACTCGGCGATATTCGCCGTCCGATTGAATGGTCTTCGCGGCCGCTCGCAGCGCCGCAGCCACTTGCGGGTCATTCGAATACTTTTGGGCCACTCGTGCCATTACCCGCGCTTTTTCGCCATCCGAGCTGATTCTCTCGGCCGAACGAACAATCAGAACCACGCTGTCTTTGCCGATTGTCCCGGCGTTCAACGCCGCCATCAACACGCGCGCGTGCTCGCCGTCGGAACTGATTGAATCAGTCGCAGTCACCAGCGCTTCCCAAACCCCTGGGTCTTTAGGGGCTGCCTCCGCCATGGTTGCCAGCACCGCGGCTTTTTCTCCGTCGGAGGACATTCGCGATGCTGATTTGGCGACTTCGCGCAGGGTGTCGGCGCTCCAATCCGCTCTCTTCAGTAGCGCGGACAATGCGTGGTGCCGCTCGCCGTCGGAACTGATGGTTCCGGCCGCATCGAAGAAGGCTCTTCGCACGATCGGGTCATCCACATAGACACCGGCGGCGTCGGTCAACACGGCGCATTTTTCTCCATCCGAGCTGATGCCGGACGTGGAGCGCAGGCTGCGCACAAGAATATCCTTGTCGCCATTCTTCTTGAGCACGGCTGATAATACGCGTCGATGCTCGCCGTCCGAGCTGATGCTGTCGGCAGCGCGGAAATAATTGGTCCGAACGGTGTCGTCCAGCAGCCGGAAATCGGCCGCCTGCACTAGCACAGTAGCCTTTTCGCCATCGGACGAGATGCGCTTGGCGGAGCGCAGTGCCAGCGCTAGTGTTTCATGGTCGGGACCGTAGCGTTCCAGCACCGCGGCCAGCACGCGCCGGTGCTCTCCATCCGAGCTGATGGAATCCACCGAATCAAAAAACGATTCGCGAGTGGCAGGACTTTGATAATGCGGAGCGGCTGCAACCAGCAGGCCGGCCTTTTCACCGTCGGATGAGATCTTGCGGCCCAAGCGCATGGATTCACGCAGATCCTCGGCATTCAGGCTGCCGTAATCCAGTAGATTTTCGAGGTAAACACGGCGCGAGTGGTCACTGCGGATTTTGTTCACTTCGGCCAGGACTCCGCTCGCTCCCTGCTGGTGCAGAATGCGCTTCACCCGCTCGGGCGCGCCGATGGCCGTTTCGCGAATCACCTCCGGGAGAATGCGCGCGAGCCAGGCCCGGGCGTCAGCGTCGAGGGGTTTCGATACGCCATCCACTGAATACAGGCGCTCGGGGCCGTTTGAGCCGGGGCGCACCAGATAGGTCCGGGTGGGGCCGGTGGACCATTGTTCGAAGCGGAAATACCCGTCGCTTGAGATGCTTTTGATGTCGGAATCGTTATCGGTGAACTCGACGGTGCCTCGCATCTCGAGGTCCATGCGCGAGAAAAGGCCGCGAAAGTCGTCTTCCTGCCAGCGGAAGTGCTGCGTGTTATCGGGCGCGGCGCGAAGGCAGAGGCTGACGGCGCCGAATAGAAGCAGGGCCTTAGGAATCCGGATCATGGGCACACCTCTCCAGTTCTTTCTCATAATACGTCTCGCGGCGGGGTTTTGTTCGGGGGAATTATTACGGGTCGCGGCTGCCTTAAATAGAACGGCAAGGGCACCGACTCCGTTGAAAATCCCGCTCGGTTGAAAATCATGCGTGGGCTGGTTGGATTGGTGTGAGACTGACTTGGTAACCGAGTCGGCGGAGAGCCCGGGCCAGCTTCTGGGCACGACGAAGCTTGGCTTGGGGATTGG
>DASYNU010000014.1:0-6491 GCA_036008345.1 Bryobacteraceae bacterium | reverse complement strand
CATACGGAAATGCGCAAGGTGGCTAAGTCGCTGGATTTCGCCAACCTGATGGCCTACGATCAGTTTGAGCCGGACGGTGATCCGCTGGCTGGGCATCACGCACCACTCTTCACGCATCCGGCGAACCCGAAACATCTGTCGGCTGCCACGGCGGTGAGCCACTTCATCGCGGCCGGCGTGCCCGCCGACAAGCTGGTGTTGGGAGTACCGTTCTATGGACATGCGTGGGGCGAAGTTCCGGCGGCCGAGCATGGGCTATATCAACCCGGGAAGATGCCCAAAGAGCACAATTTCGAATCGTTCGAAATGATCGACAAAGTGGAAAACCAAGGCGGCTTCGTACGCTACTGGGACGATATTTCCAAGGCGCCGTTCCTATATAACTCAGACCGGCAGCTTTTCATTTCCTACGACGACCCGGAATCGATTCGGGTGAAAGGCCGCTACGTCACTGATCGGGGATTGGGCGGGATGATGTTCTGGGAATACAGCGGCGACCCGAAGAACAAGCTACTGGATGCGATTCACCAGGGCATGACGCAATAGACTTGAGATCGGAAAGCATATTTGTGTTGGCGCGTTGCCACTGTTGTTGGTTCAAATTGGTCAAGCGCAATCGAGGATTGAAGGTGCTCTACTCGAACAGCGAAAAGGACCTTAGACGCTCGCTTTTGAATCGTTGCTGAGATCGAATTCGGTTGGCGAATGGATGCTTGCGGTGAACCGGACGCCCGTCCCGAGCAACTTCCGAGCGGCCGGCCCTACTGAGTACGATTCCATCTTCACAAAGGTCGCCCTGAATGCCTTCAAAAACGCTCTGATTAGCTCTTCAGCAACGGGGTCGTGGTGCACGGTTCCGGCCAGCCCTGCGATAACCGCTGAATCGCCGTACTTGCCGCCGGGTCTCAACGTAATCGTTCCGCCGTTTGCCCGTTGGTCGACAGCGTATTTTGTTCCTCCCGTTCTCTGGGGTACTTCCCTCACGTTTAGCATGTCGTCATTGCGAAGAACTAGGAACCCACGTTCAAAATTGGCGTCTCCAGCTTCTGCGATCCCAAGGCTCGATATCCGCGAGTGTCCATAATATACAGGCCGCTCACGCTGGTCGAAGAGTCCATACTGGACGTACTTTATAGCGTATCGGGACTCTACCGCTTGAAGCACTGGGATCAAATCTTCCGTCACCGCGAAAAAATCGCACCTTTGTGATTTACCCATCTAGCCAAATCCCGCTTCCCCTGTATGGGTGTCGCGCATCACTGAAATATCAATTTCGCACAACCGGGTGTCGTTCTGGCTACTGAGCGTTGGCGGTTCTTGGGGCAGCACGCCCTTCAAACGCCGTTCTGCGTCGTCCGCTCCGCTGCAACGCACTTCACATCGAGCAGCGTCTTCACTTTCCCCGCTGGCCGATCGGGAGTTTGGGGGGATGATGTTCTGTGAATACAGCGGCGACCCGAAGAACAAGCTACTGGACGCGATTCACCAGGGCATGAGGCAATAGACGTAGGCTGGCGCCGATCTAGGAAAGACCCCAGCCCATTTTCCAGACCAAAAGAGCGATCGTAGCAGCCAGCCCCACCAGAACTACGACAGCCGCTAAGATAATTTTCTTTCGCGGGTTTCCTGTAGTAGGGGCGGGGACGTCTTGAAGAATTGGCTCTGGTTCGGTAGCCGGGGAAGGCTCCTTCTCCTGCGGTGCAACGGCTGCGAGCAGCGCTAAGCCCTCCTCGGGAGTGGGAGACTTTTGCTCGGAACCATATTCGGCCAGAGATTGCTCGATTTGGGCACGCAGCTCGGCGGGAGACTTGCCAAGTTTTACGCGGCCACGAGCCGGCAATTCCGCCAGAACGTTGTCGATATCCAGAGGCGCCAGCGGCTTTACCACTTCGTAACCCAGGGCATCCGCCAGACGGCAAGCGACGTGAACGATGCCGAGCAGGTTAAGCGTCGTACCCTCACAGGGATCGTGATGACGGCCGGCGATTTGCGCCAGGCCCGCTGGTAAGTCCCAACGTTCCGCCAGGACTCTGCCGGCCTCCGCGTGGTCCATCCCAAACTCGTCGCGCTCGAAGTCCAGAAGGTCGAGACAGCGTGACGCGGCGTCCCGAATGATCCCTTCGTACTCCGTTGGATACGCAACCAGCAATCCCAACCGGCCGATGTCGTGCATGATGCCGGCCGTAAATGCAACGTTCGAGAACTCGCCGCAGGCGTTGGCGATGTGATCCGCGAGTACCGCGGTTGCAACCGTATGTTGCCAGCAGCGGCGCAATTCCTCGGTACGCAACGCACCTCTTGCGTAGGCCGCCGTGGCGTGCGTCAAGATGAGTTGGCGCGTAAGGTCAAGCCCCAGCAGCGCGACGGCCTGGCGAACGTTCGTAACTGGAGTTACCAATCCAAATTCAACCGAGTTTACACGTTGCAATATCCGCGCCGTGAAAGTTGCATCGCTGCTGATGAGCTCGGCGACCTCATTGGTCTCGACCTCCGGCTTCGCCAGTAAATTAAGCAGCTTGGCCGCCACCGGAGGAAATGGGGGCACTCTCTTCAATCCGTCGGAAACAGTTGTGGCAGATCTACTCATGGCAGTGAGTACTAATCGTCAGGTTGCCGCTTTAACTTCAGCGTGGGGCGCACTGCTTTTAGACCAAAACATTCCTTAGAGAGACATATCCCGGCCTTAGAGAGACATCGCTGGACCCTAAATGGCGGGCACGCGGGACGAATCGGCGCGGCTCGCGTCAGAGACCTATCATGCACGCCATTCGGCAGGACATCCTCTACGGCCTCCGCATGTTGGCCAAGAAACCTGTGTTCACGGCCGTGGCGGCGCTATCGCTGGCGCTGGGCATCGGGCTGAATACCGCGATTTTCACACTGATCAATACCATGCTGTGGGGATCGCTGCCGTGGAAAGCACCAGAACGCGTCGCGGTGATCTGGTCGGTACCCCCACGGCAAATGGACCAAGTGAACTACGTTTCGATTCCGGATTATATGGCTTTCAAGGCGCGCAACCGGTCGTTTGAGATGCTCGGCGCAATGTCGGGGAACGTGCAGGATTTTGGCGCCGCGGAGAACGGCATGCCCGCGGAGCGGATTGAAGGCGAAGAGTTCTCGCCGGAGCTGCTGCAGGCGCTCGGCGTTCAACCACTGATGGGGCGGTTATTCACGGCGGCTGAGGATGAAATCGATCATCCCGCACCCGTGCTGGTGATCAGCTATCGTTTGTGGCAGCGCCGCTTCGGCGGCGACCACGACATCCTGACCCGCACCGTGCTGGTCAACGGAACGAAGACCAGCATCCTCGGAGTTATGCGGCCCGATTTTCGATTCTCCGACGATAATGCCGAGTACCTGGCTCCGCTTCCGCTGAGCCATTTTCAACTGCGTGGCTCGGGCCGGTATCTTGCGGTGGCCGGACGCTTAAAACCGGGGGTGACAATCGCGCAGGCGCAAGCGGATGTGGAGCCGATCGCCCGCGAACTTGCCAAGGAATTTCCGCGCGACATGGAACAGGGCAAGCCATGGGGTGTTCGGGTGCAGCCGGCTCGCGAAGCCCTGTTCGGTTTCATGAGCCGGCCGCTATTGCTGTTGCAGGGCGCGGTGGGCTTCGTGCTGCTGATAGCCTGCGCCAACGTGGCTGCGCTGCTGCTGGCGCGGGCGTCGTCACGGCAGACGGAAGTCGCCATCCGCACTGCTCTGGGCGCCAGCCGGGGCCGTATCTTTGTCCAATTCATTACTGAAAGCCTGATGCTTTCCAGCATCGGCGGAGCGCTGGGCGTGCTACTGGCGTGGTGGTCCGTCCGGATACTAGTCGCGATGGCGCCGCCGTGGTTTCCGCGGCTCAGCGAGATTTCGCTCGACAGCCGAGTGTTGTTCTTCAGCGCCGGAGTGTCACTTGTTACCGGCATCTTGTTCGGATTGGCGCCGGCGCTACAGGCATCGAAATCCGCACTGGCGGAATCGTTAAAGGACGCCACGCGTGGAGGAAGCTCGGGAGCGGCTCGCCATCGCGTCCGTGCGGCCTTGGTGAGCGCGCAACTGGCCCTCGCGCTGGTGTTGCTCATCGGTTCGGGCGTGCTGATTCGGAGCTTTCTCAAGATGAAAGGAGCCGATTTGGGATGCGATCCCTCGGGAGTGATGACGTTCGATGTTCGCTTTCCGGGCGCGCAATACGGAAAGATCACATCGATGTATAAAGGGATACCGCTGTGGACGATCAATCCGGTAATTTACACCACTCTGAAACGTGTTTTCGAACGCGTGCAAACCCTGCCGGGTGTGCAATCGGCGGCAGCTTCCGTTCTTCCTCCCATGACATTCGCACCGGAGACGCAATTCGAGATCACAGGGCGGCCTGTGCAAGCCGCGGACGCACCGAGCGCGGTGTACTATTCGGTTACCGGGAATTTCTTCCAAACCATGCAGATCGCCATGCTGCGCGGGCGCGACTTCAGCACACGCGATACTGCTAACGCGCCCTGGGTAGCGATTATCAATGAAACCATGGCGCGCCGCTTCTGGCCCAATGAAGATGCTATCGGGAAGCATATAAAGATAGATCTCTCGCCCGAGGATCAGCCGCGCGAAATCATCGCCGTGGTGCACGATACTCCCGGCAATCCGCAGCAGAAGGCGCAGCAGCCGGCCATTTACGTGCCATTTTTCCAAACGGGGCCGAACGTCATTGGAACAATGAACTTCTTGCGCTTTCAACTTACGTTTCTGCTGCGGACACAGGGCGATCCAACAAGTTTGCTGCCCGCGTTGCGGCGAGCGGTTGCGGAAATCGATCCGAATCGGCCGCTGGGCGATCCCCGCACTCTGGAGAGTTATCTCGCCGAACAGCTTCAGTATCCGCGGTATTACTCCATGCTGTTGGGGTTGTTCGCGTTGGTGGCTACTGCGCTTGCGGCGGTCGGAATCTACGGAATTATGGCCTACGCGGTGGAACAGCGCACGCGCGAGATCGGGATTCGCATGGCGCTGGGGGCGAACGGCTGGGGCATATTGGGACTGGTGATTCGCCAGGCGATCTGGATGACAGCCGCCGGCCTCGCGCTCGGTGTGGGCGGCGCCATGGCGCTGACGCGGTTCATCTCATCGGAACTATGGGAAGTGCAATCGGCGGATCCCGCCACGTTCGTGGGAGTTTCCTTGATGTTGATGGCGGTTGCTTTGTTGGCTGGCCTGGTGCCGGCGAGGCGGGCGGTGCGTGTGGATCCTACGATCGCGCTTCGATGCGAATAGAGGCAATCATATGAATCGGCAAAAGGCACCGGCTCCGTTGAAGACGCCTTGTGGCGCACGCACTCTTCGGTGCTGCATCGACACTCATGTCGATGTCCGCCAAACGCCGAGATGAGCAACGGACGGTCCCTGTGGGGAACGTCTCTAGCGGCAGAAACTTCGGCGCAGCCGCCCCTGTGTTTCCAAGGGCTTGCGCCGAGGTTTCTGGAGAGTCCTCGGCGCGGCACGCAGGAGTGCGTGCGCCACAGGTCGCGTTCATCACCTTTGGAGGGCCAGCAGGCTCTTGGGACCGGTGCTTTCTCTAGGCGCCGGCGGCATTGAAGTGAACCAGCGTACGGGTGGTCAGGTCCACGGTCACGAAATCGTCCGGGGTCTTGGACACCGCGCCGTCCGAGGCCGGATGGTATTCGATACGGAGTTGCTGCGCATTCACCAGCACTCGCAGATAGCCGTAGTCGGTGTCGTCGTAGTTTTCGAACGTGACACCTTGGACGCTCGACAGCGCCATAGGCGCGCGCAGCGCCGGTGAGCCCGCGCGCGTGAGCGGCGTCAAACCATGGCCGCCATTACCTGCGATGAGATAGGGAATCTGCATATTGCCGGTTACACGGGTGTAGCGCTGGTAGCTGTGCGCGTGGCCTGATAGCACCGCGTGCGGCCACACACCGGTGACCTTGCAGGCTGCGTCGATGTCCTGCAGCATAAGCGGGCTCCCGCCGTGGTTGCCGGTGGTGTAGGGAGGATGGTGCACTGCGATGATCACCGCGCCTGGGAATTTCTCAGTCTTAATTCGCTGTAGCGCCGCTTTCAGGTAATCAAGCTGGGCGTTGATCAGATCCGGGAAGGTCTTGCCCTGGCTCGAAATCACGCCGGGGTCCTCCAGACGATTGCTATAGAGCGCGAGAATCCGCACAAACGGCGCTTCGAAGGTGTAGTACACGCCCGGTTGGATCATGGCAGTGCGGTCGAGTCCGCCATTTTCCGGCGTGGAGTGCGGCGCCGTGGCGCAGAAGTTCTGGAGAAACGCCTCAAGGGTAGGAGTGGTGCTGCCCGGCGCCACCATGCCATCGTGGTTTCCAGCGATCGCTACGATCGGACGCGGATAGTCGCGATAAGGCTCGTAGAATTGATCGTAATAATACTGGGCCTCGCCGAAGCTGTAGACCAGATCCCCCAAATGAAAGAGAAACGACGGAACCTGCGCCGGATCTGTCTCATTGAAATCGGCCATCAAC
>DASYNU010000013.1:0-2939 GCA_036008345.1 Bryobacteraceae bacterium | reverse complement strand
CCGGTCGTTGAACCTCGGCGGGGCGCCTATCGACCGGGCCGGAGCAGTTGCGCTGATCATCGCGTCGATAACCTGGTCCATTGCATCGATATTCACGCGCAAACTGCCGTTGCCGCCGTCCAAAATGGTGAGTTCCGGCGTCCAGATGCTTTTGGGCGGACTGCTGCTGGCCGCGGTAGCGGGACTGCTGGGCGAATTTCGCAATTTTCATCCGGCGAGCGTTTCGCGGGGAGTTTGGTTTGCGCTGGTCTATCTGATCGTGGCGGGATCGATTATCGGGTTCACCGCCTATTTGTGGTTAATTCACCACGAGTCTCCGACAAAGGTAGGGACTTACGCGTACGTGAATCCAGTGGTGGCGGTGATGGTGGGTTATTTCCTTGGCGGCGAACCGATTGGATTGCGAACCATGCTCGGTACCGTATTTGTGCTCGTCAGCGTGGTGGTAATAACCACGACGCGAGAGAGGAAGCCGGCGGGGGTACTTCTGGAGGAAGGTGGAACCGATGTTGTGGAGGCTTAGCGAGCATCGCCCCAAGGCGCGCTCTATCTTTGGCCCCGCTATCTTGCCGGATCGGCAGCCCGCTCGGAAATATATGTGCTGGGGTTGCTTGTTGACGGACGGGAATCAGTCTGCGTCCCGGGAATTCTAACTTATCCGCGAAACTTCGCGCTTTTGATACTTCTCTTGCGCGGCCATCACGCGGGTGATCTCCATTTCAATCGATTTGGAAGTGACCGGCTTGGCGACGTAGCCATCCATCCCAGCTTCCTGGCATCTTCGCCGGTCTTCTTCAAATGCATTCGCGGTCATCGCTATGATCGGCAGGTGGCGTCCTGAGCTTTTTTCCCTGGAGCGAATTTCTTCGGTAGCCTCCAATCCATCCATGAGGGGCATTTGCATATCCATGGCCACGAGATCGAATTCCTGCTGGGTCGACAAGCGCAGCGCCATTTGTCCATCGCCCGCAATGGTAACGTTGTGACCCATTTTCTCGAGCAGCCGCGAGATCAATCGCTGGTTCACAATGTTGTCCTCGGCGAGCAAAATCCTTAAGCTCGGGCGTATTTCCGCGGCAGTCTTTTCTGGTTCGGGGGCTTGCGCCGGGTCCACTTCGCCATGGGAGGCTCGCAGCGCCTCCAGAAGGGCCGACCGGCGCACGGGTTTCAGGATCGTTTGAGTCACACCCAACTGCTCGCAGAGGTCGCGTTCCTCCTCACTCAGCAGGCGTGAGTGAACGAGTATCACCGGCACGCCGGCTGCGGGAGATGCGCGCAGTGTGGCGGCCAGCGCCAATCCCCCTGGGCTCGGCAGGTCCATCTCCAACAAAATGGTGGAGAATATTTCGCCGGTGCGTTGTGCGTCTGCGATCTGAGCCAGCACTTCACCGGAGCTGGCAGCCGCCACGGCTTTGATTTTCCAGCGCAGAAGGAGACGCTGGAGCAACTCGCGATTGATAGCGTTGTCATCGACAGTGAGAACGCGGCAGCCTTCCGGAAGCATCGCGCGGCTCGGCGGTTTGTTGGCCTGCTCCGGCTCCGCCTCGCGCAACACGGTTATGGTGAAATGGAATTTGCTGCCCAGTCCTTCTCGGCTCTCTACCCAGATACGACCGCCCATCAGCTTCACGAGCCGCTGGCAAATCGAGAGTCCGAGTCCGGTGCCGCCGTAGCGCCGCGTGGTGGACATATCTGCCTGCGAAAATGCTTCAAAAATCTTTTCTTGCTTGTGCTCGGCTATTCCGATGCCGGTGTCGCACACCGTGAATTCCAGGAGCAAGCCATGCTGCGTCGGCTGGGCAATCCGCGCGTAAACCGCGACTTGTCCGTGGTGGGTGAATTTCAATGCGTTTCCCGCCAGGTTGAGCAGTACTTGCCGCAAGCGCGTGGAATCACCGCACACCACGGCCGGAATCTCCGGATCGGCGTTCCACAGCAATTCGACGCCTTTTGCCTGCGCGACGCGCACCAGGGGTTGCAGCGTCTCTTCGATGCAGTCTTCCACCGACAACGCGGCGATTTCCAGTTCCAGCTTGCCAGCTTCAATTTTCGAAAGGTCCAGGATGTCGTTCAGCAGCGTCAGCAGCGATTCCCCGGAACTTTTGACCATACTGAGGTAATCGCGCTGCTCCGAGTCCAGCTTGGTTTCGAGGGCGAGGGTGGTCATCCCCAGGATGCCATTCATGGGCGTGCGAATCTCGTGGCTCATGTTCGCCAGGAATTCGCTCTTGGCGCGATTCGCGGCCTCCGCATCTTCTTTGGCCTGGCGCAAAAGTTCTTGGGCTTTCTTGCGCTCGCTGATGTCCACGAAGGTGGCGACGGCCCCCAAGATGCGGCCCTGTTGCAGCAGCGGGTGACACCGGATCTCGGCATCGAAGCAGGTGCCGTCGGAGCGCCAAAGCAGCTCGTCGGCCCGGTGGTATATTCTGCCAGCTCGGAAGTCTCTAAACAGCGCACACTCGCTTGCAGGGTAGTGCGATCCATCGCGCCGGGTATGGTGGATGACGTCATGTATATTGCGGCCCAGCACGTCGCTCTGCGAAGGGTAGCGCAGCAGCCGGAGCATCGCGAGATTGCAAAATGTGCATTCGCCCTCAAGCCCCACGCCGTAGATGGCTTCGCCGGTGGATTCCAGGAGCAGCCGCATGCGCCCTTCCTCTTGGGAGAGTCGCTGCTCACCCGCGTTCCGCTCGCTGATCAGGGCGCCGAGCACCAACCCGGCGAGTGAAAGAATGAGCATTAGAAATTGCAGCACCGTAAGGTCACCTGGATCTCGCGGATAGATCTTCAGCGCCACGATTATTCCCGTATCGAGTGTCAGGATCGCCGCCGTGGCGCCCCGCAGACCGCGCCGCACGGCCATCCAGATCAGCGGCAGAAAAAGCAAATAGAACATCTCGTTGCCGCGAGACCAGTGTCCGCTTAACGCCATCCACAGC
>DASYNU010000012.1:0-52927 GCA_036008345.1 Bryobacteraceae bacterium | reverse complement strand
CAACGGCGTCAGCATCAGCGCGCTCAGTTGTCACGGCAATCCATTGCACCCCAATAAGGCTGTGGCCAAGGCCTACGCGGATACCAGTAGGAAGACCATTCGCCTGGCCGAAAAGCTGGAAGTGCCCGTGGTCATCGATTTTTCAGGATGCCCTGGCGACAGCGACAAGGCGAAATATCCGAACTGGGTTACCTGCCCATGGCCGCCCGAATACCTGGACGTCCTGGATTGGCAGTGGGAAAAGAAAGTGATTCCGTATTGGACCCGGCAAGCCGAGTTCGCCAAAAACCACGGCGTGAAGATCGCCATCGAAATGCATCCCGGCTTCGTCTGCTATAGCCCTGAAACGCTGCTGAAGTTGCGCGGCATCGCTGGCAAAAGCATCGGTTGCAATTACGATCCCAGCCACATGTTTTGGCAAGCCATCGATCCCATCAAAGCCATTCGCGTGCTCGGCGATTCCATTTTCCACGTGCACGCCAAGGACACTCAGATTTACGATTCCAACCTTCCGAAGACTGGCGTCCTCGACACCAAGAAATATACCGATGAGCGGAATCGCAGTTGGATTTTCCGCAGCGTCGGATACGGCCACGCGTTCGGATGGTGGAAAGAATTCATCTCCACGCTCCGCATGTATGGTTACGACTACGTGCTATCCATCGAGCACGAAGATACGCTCATGTCGCCGGACGAAGGGCTGACCAAGGCCGCCGAATTTCTCAACGCAATTGTGATTCGCGATCAGCCGACCGCGCCCTGGTGGGTTTGACCGCCTTGCACCGAGCCGCGACCGTGAGGGAGTCGGTGCTTTCGCCGATCGCTCCTACGCCGAAGCTAGAACCGCCAGTCTGAGCGGATGGGTCTTCACCCATTCGGTCCAACTCATCGACGCATAGCCGCCGTCCTTCACGTACGCGTAGAATGCCTTGATGAATTCGGTCCGCAGCTTGTAGGCTTCCGAGCTGCCTTTAAATAGATCATATTCGCCAATGAGCGACTGGCGGCCCGTGATATCATCTAGCGCCAGATTCCCCGCGTTGCGAATCATATCGTAAAGCGTCATGAATGTGGTGGTGCGTCCGTCCCCGCCGTGGCAGTGGAAATGCAGCCACGCATTCGCTTCCAGTCCGCGTACAAATGTCACAAAGCGGTCCACCATCTCGTCAGTCGGGCGGCAGTGATCGCTTACCGGGATCCGCATATACTCGATGCCGAGCTGATGCGCCAATCCCATTTCCGTGGTCGCATCCTGCACCGCGACGGTGACTGGATCCTTCGTCGAAACCTGACCACTTTCTCCCTTCACCAGAGTGCTGACAGTGATGCTTCGCGCCGCAACCATGCGGATCAAATGCAGCGTCTCGTCGCTCTCGATCCATTCCAACGACCGCCCGACGTTGGCCCAATCGTTAGCGGCATACCAGCTCACCGGGATCCCGTTGATGAATACGTGCGACTCCTGCCGCAGGTCCACCAGGTAGACAGTAAATTTGCTGGCGCCAATCTTCTTGACTAGATTTTCGAGCTGCACGGCGCTGTACTGGCAACTGCCCGATATATTGAGATTCGAAAGATTCTCGAGCGACGGCGATCCTTTGGCATAAATCGAAGCCGTGTCACGGAACTGCACCGGCAATTGCGCGCCACCGTCGAAAATCAGCAGCGGGTTCGGTTCCCGGGTCGCCCCGGTTTGAGGATCTTTCATGGCATTCATCTGCGGTTTTCCATGTTATCGCAAAGTCATATCGCAAAGCGTGCGTGCCGCGCGAACTGTGTTCTAATCTTCTTATGCTCTTCGTCACTTTCCACGAAAAAATCTCCACTATCTACGGATATGATGAACAGAATCTAAAAAGCCCAGCCATTCAGAATGTGCTAACGCCTGACACCAACGTGCAGCTTTCCGAGCTGCGAGGAATGTTAATAGCCAACGGCTTCCTTTATGTCGTGAACGGCGGAAAAAGCACCAGCAACATTCTTTGTTACACTCCCGGCAGCAACTCGTATCAATACACCTATCAAGGCGTCTTCACTCCTGCTCCCAGCCTGGCCGCTATCACCCACCCGTTCGATTGTACGTTCCGCAGCGTGGGCTCGCCGATTATCGAATACTGGTACGTGCCCAATCAGGACTCGAATGTCGTTTCGGTTCTCGCCTCAGAAACGCCGTACACCTCGTCGACGCCAACCAGTGCGACCGCATATCTTGCCGCCTTGCAGACAGCGCTGCAGAACGCAAAAAGCCCGATCGCCAATGACGGATTCCTGACTTCCACCTTTGTCCCAACGGCTGTCGTAGGCGCCGAAATTCCCCAACAAATCACGGTGGATCCGTCGTGGGGAGGCCTGACGCCAGTCCTTAGTTCATCGGACGCAGAGCCGGCGGCGACCGGCGGAGACGATGCGAAGAAGAAAAAGAAGCTGAAAGTACAGAACTCAGTTCGCGGAGTGGTGTGCTACAACAACGTGCTTTACGTGGCTGATGAAGGCGGCTCAGCCATTCGCATGTACGACCCAGGAACGGGAGTCCCGTTGGGAAGCACCCCGGTCTCAGGCCCCGTTCACCTCGTTCAGCAAAACGGCGTGCTTTACGTGACAACAAGTAAAACCGTGTTGTACGGAAACTGCGTAACGCCGCCGGCCAATTTACCGCCGCTTCCTACACCCACTCAGTTCGCCGGCGTGCCAGTGCCACCACCCTATCCCGCGCCGCCTTCCGGATACACAAACTCGGTGACGCTAACATTGAAGGACCTGGGATTGAATCTCCCTTCAGGCTTCGGTCCATCGGGTCTCGCGTTCGATTCATCCGGCAAGCTCTATGTCGCCGGCCGGCTATCAAGCCAGATTTATGGATATTCGCCGGCTACGGGCGTAAACCCGCCATCTCCGTTTGTGCCTTTCAGCACTAATCCTATTTTTTCGAAACTCCCCGATCAGCCGGAATTCCTGTTGTGGGTTAGTGACCAATCGTGAGCACTACGCGGAAGCGCGCATGTCCCGACATCATTCGGTCGTAGGCTTGCTGCGCTTGCTCTAGCGGAAACTTCTCAATCATCGGGCGTACGCCGGTGAGTGCGGAAAATCCCAGCGTGTCTTCCGAATCCGCCGCCACGCCCGCGGCCCAGCCCTGGATGGAACGCATGCTGTGGATCAATTGATTGGGCGCAACCTCGATCGGTTCCGCTGACGCGCCGATCACCATCAGCTTGCCGTTGTCACCCAGTCCGTCGATCACGGCCGACATTGCTTTACCGCTGGGCACGGTACTGAGAATGGCTTTCGCTCCGCCCATCTTCTGCAGTTCTTCGGCGGGGTTCGTGGCATCGGAATCGATGTAAGCATGGGCTCCCAACTTCAGAGCAAGATCCTTGGCATCCTGGCCTCGCGCGATCGCGACGGTTCGATATCCAAACTTGTTCGCAAACTGAACCCCCAGATGTCCCAGACCGCCGATCGCTTCAATCGCCACCAGGTCTCCGGGCGTTGCACCCGCATGACGCAGGGCATTGAACGTGGTCACTCCCGCGCACATCAAAGGCGCGGCGTCTTCATCCGATAGGCCGTCCGGAATGGCGGCCAGCGCCTGCGCGGGCGACACCATGTATTCCGAATATCCGCCGTCGTGCGTGAAGCCGGTAATCTTACCGTTGTGGCAATTCATCAGATCGCCGCGCCGGCAGGCGATGCAGACGCCGCAATGTCCTCCATACCAGCCGACGCCCACGCGTTGGCCTTTTTTCCAAGTGGTAACCGCGGAGCCGATCTCATCAATCACCCCGGCGATTTCGTGGCCGGGAACCAGCGGATATTTCAAGCCGGGCCACTGGCCTTCCACGGCGAGGGCCTCGCTATGGCAAATTCCGCAAGCGTGGACGCGGATGCGAACCCAGTCCGGCTTTGGGGTTGGAATTTCTCTGTCAACAATTTGTAATTTTGCGCCTGGCGCGGGGATCTGAACGGTTTTCATGACCCATTATAGAACCGCCACCGTGGCGCTCATCTCGGCGTTCTTCGGCAAGCCACAGGCCAAACCGCCGCAGAATGCCATCCCAGGGGTCACTTAGTTTTCCCTGGTGGGGCAGGGCCATGCCCTGCCGGGTAGATCATGAGCCGCTTGTCGCAAACGGTGGACGAGCCAATAGCTTGCTGCGTGCCGGAAACTCACTGCCTCGAGATCTCGGCAGGGCAGGGCCCTGCCCCACAAGTCATTAGTCTCGCAATGCTTCCATCGGATCGATGCGCGTAGCGCGGCGAGCCGGCAAAAATGTCGCGAGCAGCGCCGTGGCTAACACCACCGCTGCCACCGAGGCGATGGTCAACGGGTCCATGGAACGCACGTGGAATAACATGGTCGACATCACGCGAGTAAGCGCGAGCGAAGCAATAATTCCGATGACGATGCCGGCCGCGCTCAGAGACGCTCCCTGTGCCAGCACCAGCTTCCACACGCTGGATCGTTGCGCGCCCAAGGCCATACGAATGGCGATCTCACTCGTGCGTTGCACCACGGCATACGAAATTACGCCGTAGATTCCGATAAGCGCAAGCAGCAATGCGACGCCCGCGAACGATCCGAGCAGAATCAAGTTCAACCGGCGGCCGGCCAGCGAATCCGAGAGCAGGTGATCCATGGTAGACATGCGTGAGATGGGCTGTTCTTTATCGATGACCCAAAGCTGGCTGCGCACGGCTGCGGCGAGATCCTCTGGGTTGCCGCGCGTGCGTACCACAAATGCCATCGTGTTCCACGGGCCTTGCAGGTAGGGACTGAAAATCTCGGGATCGGCATCCGCACTGAGGCCTGAATGGTGCATGCTAGCCGTAATACCGACGATAGTCTGCCACTCTTCGCCGGCTTCGTCGATCTTGATTCGTTTTCCTAGGGGATCTTCGCCCGGAAAATAGCGGGCTGCGAGAGCTTGGTTGATGATTGCTGCGGGCGTAGCGCCCTGAGTGTCGCGCGTGGTGAAATCGCGGCCCGCCAGGAAAGGCGTGTGCATGGTCCGAAAATAATCCGGACTCGCCACCCGTTGGCCCACCAGCATGCCTGCGGCTAACGACTTTGAAGATGGGCGGCCTTCAATGCTGATGATGGACGCGCCCTGGAATCCCGCAATCGGCAGTGAGTTCACCGCGCCCACCGTTACCACGCCGGACAATTCGCGGATTCGTTCCAGCAACTGTGTCTCGAATGCCGCGAGTTTCGCCGGTGTGTCATAGCGCGATTGAGGTAGCCTCAGTTCCATGCTTAACAGGTTGTTCGATTGAAAGCCTGGATCGACGTGCAGAAGCTGCTGGAAGCTGCGGATCAGGAGCCCGGCTCCGGTGAGTAGCAGTAGCGCCAGCGAAATCTGTCCAATCACCAAAACGTTCCGCATGGTGTGGTGGCGTGCGCCGGCCAGTGTTCTGCTTGCAACTTTGAGCGATTCATTCAGATCCACGCGCGACGCGCTGAAGGCTGGCAACAGTCCAGCGGCCAGGCCGGTTGCCAGGCAAAGCCCGGCGGCGAACGCCAACACCGCTGGATTCGCGGACAGTTCATCCAGACGCGGCAGGTTGGTTTTGGTGAGTGACCGCAGCAGATCCGTGCTCCACAAGGCTAACAGCACTCCCAGGATGCCGCCCGGAATCGCGAGAGCGAAGTTTTCGATCAGCATCTGCTTAATCAGATCCACACGGCTGGCGCCTAGCGCCGCGCGCACTGCCAGTTCCTTGCGGCGTCCCGCGGAGCGCGCCAGCAGCAGGTTTGCGACATTCACGCAGGCGATCAGCAGCACGCAGCCCACCGCGCTAAACAGCACCGCGAGCGCCGGACGCACATTCGAGACCACCTGTTCCTGCATCGCCGAAACATTGGCTCCAACACCGTCGTTGCTCTTGGGATACGCCTTCGCGGCCGCGCGAGCCAGTGTATTTGCTTCGGCGCTAGCCTGCTGAACATTCACTCCTTGCTTCAAGCGCGCCACTACGCCGAGCGGATGATAATCACGATTGGTCTTATCTACAACGCACGGAACCCACAGCTCCTTGCCCGCCGGCACATCGCCTACGCCGAAATGCATCGCCGGAGGAAAATTGAATCCGCGCGGCATCACACCAACAACAATCCGGGGCTGCCGGTCTAGCGTAATCACCTTTCCAATTACGGCGAGATCCCCGCCGAAGCGGCGCTGCCAGAGTCCGTAGCTCAACATCACCTTATTGTCGTTACCAGCCTGATCCTCATTGGCCAGAAAATCGCGTCCGAGCATAGGCTGTGCGCCCAGGATCGAAAATAGATTGGCCGATACCGGCATACCGCGCACCTGCTCGGGGTCACCTGCGCCGGTCAGTCCGAATTCATCTTTATCGATGTAGATCGCGGCCATTCTTTCGAAGCTTCGACTCTGTTTTTGGAAGTCGGCAAAATCGGCCTGAGAGACGGGCACCTGCGCTAGACCCTGCGCAGGTAGACTCTGCCACAACATCACCAGGCGCGCCGGGTCGTGATAGGGCAGCGGGCGCAGAAGAACCGTGTCCACCAAGGTGAAAATGGCGGTGTTAGCGCCAATGCCGAGTCCGAGAATCAAAATGGCCACCGTTGCGAAGCCCGGGCTACGGCGAAGGATGTTGATCGCATAGCGGAAATTGAACAGGTTGAACATAATCCAGCCTTTCGGTGAAGCAACGAAGGCAATTTCCCTTCCATGAGCTTAGCCTTTCAAATCAGCAGCGAGCGCTATGCGGATGTTCGGCAGTGGGACACGGTCTGTCTTATCCGGACAAGCCAAACGATAGCGTCGCCCGCACAACCCTCATTCTTTGGATGAGACTATTACCTACGTTAGTTGGTGCGGGGAGAACGCCAGCCGCATTAATCCACGGATTGAAAATCAGCGCGGCGGCACGGGAGGTTGTTAATGCTCTCGCCGATAAATGCTCGGCGCTTTGACGAAGCTTTTTTCACGCTGAGCCTGGTGTCTTTAATTCTGGGTGCCTATTTGAACGTCCGTGCGCAGATATTCCCAATCCGGTATCGAAGAGGAACGTAGTTGAGAATCCAGATCGGTGCGAATCTCCTTGGATTGGTGCGGTCCCAAAGACGGAATCACGGTCGAGACGGTGAACAGTGGCGCGGAGCCCGCAGGATCCGCGGACGATCTTACCGCTATCCGGATCGACATGCTTGAAAGCTGCGTGGCGGAGTGGTTGACGACGATATACTGCACCTGCGACCTGTGATTGAGATCGGCCACCACTCTCAGACCAGTCACTTCCACGAACCTGGCGAAGGGGTGCTGTTCAAATGCGGGAGCCGCTGGGGCGCTAGCGGTCACTTGGCTGGGAGTTGACGCAACGGCGGCCTTGGCCTCGCCGCGAGTGGTAGATAAATGCTGCAGCATAACGGCCACCACCAGGAACAAGCTGGTGGCGATTACCAGGCTGGTTATCCAGGCCGGCAGCCCGATCCCTTTTTTCGAACGCGCATGCTCATTGGGCAGCGGTTCGAGAAAGTTTCGCAACTCGGGTGGCAGGCATGGCCCGGCTAGCGGTAGTTTCTGGGCGCCAACGGTGGGCGAATCGCATCTTCGATCCCCCGGCTTGCGGGGCGAGAGCACCGGGCGCGGCATTTTCATCCATTGCAGATCCGGAGGAGCCGGCGCGGCCACGACGGCCGCAGGAGCAGCCAGCAGCGCCAGCGCCGGACGCGCTTGAAATGTGGCTAAGATTCCCCGGATCTTGGATTCATACGCGTCGAGCCCCGACGTGATCTCGTCCAGCACGGCTTCGGCCTGCAGCTTCAGCGCTTCTGAGACGGCGCCGGCCCGGTTGGCGAATCCAACTGCGGCACAGAAGGGTTCATAGGGGACCACCAGTCTGGGAAAGGCTGGTTTGGTTGCCGCGAACGCCGATGATTTGGCAGTTGGTGCTACAACACTCGCAAATGACCGCTGTGGCGTGGGCCTGCTGGCAGCGTGGCTGAGAGCTGCAAATTTTGGGGATGGCGATGCAGCCGTCCCAAGCCCCGCGATTCGAGGGGCTGACGTGGGGAACGGTGCTGGCGGTGCCATCCGCGCTGTGGTTCCGAGAGTTGGTTGCGCGATGGCCGGCTTCGACGATTGAATGCGCGGCGCAGTGCCACAGGGAGCGCTCGGTGGAATTGGCAGCTCCACCATCTTTGGGTAAGGTAAAGGCGCGCTCGGCGGCTCCGTCTTTGGCACAGATGCTGCGCCTGGCTTTTCCGGGCTCGGCAAGCTCGGCGAGCCGACGGAGGCTGCGGTTTTCGGAGATGTTTCCGGAGATGTTCTCGACGGGATTCGGAGCTCGGCGATTTGCGCCACACGGGCAAGGAATGGGTTCGGCTGGGCCCCGAACAGCGGTGTTGAGGCAGGTTGCGCAGCGGACAGGTTCCTGGGCTCGACGAAAGGCGCGGTGGATTGGGGAGGAGGGCCGAGGGGCGCGGCCAGTTCCACAAAGGTTGGGGGTGGTGGAGGCGCTGTCGATTCCACCGGTAGCTTCTCGGCGGGAGCGATCTCGTCCGGCACCGCTTTGGCCGATTCCACCAGCGGCCGCACCAGGGAATCGATGGTCTCTCCGGTTGGAACGGCGGGGTCTTCCTCGGCTGCGACGGTTGTTTCGACGGCCACGGACGAGTGTCCGTTGGTCAAACCAAAAAGCAAATACTGCTGCGGTGCGGGAGCGAGCAACGGTACGGAAGGAACTGCCCGAAGTTGCTCCAACATAGCTAAAACACCGCTGGTGTTGGCTAAAACACCGCTGGTGTTGGCCAAAACACCGTTAGTGTTGGCCAAAACACCGTTGGTGCTGGGCAATGCACCGTTGGTGCCCGCCAATACGCTGCCGCTGGTGACTGACGACACTCCGTTCTCCGCATTGGACGATGCTCCGTTGGCTACGCTGGTTTGTCCTTGCGCACAGGAGGGGCATTCCCGTACGGCTGGCGAACAGTCGCGCCCGCAATCGGGACAGATCCAGCACAACATATACTTACAGTAAGCGGAAAGGGCTTCCGGATCTGTCGGGGACACACCCTACCTAACCCTAGGTACGGGCCCTACGTTGCTAAATCACTGCACCTAAAGGGCATCCCCGAACCCAAATCTATACTGTAAGTAAGTGCAGTTCTATCGTCGATCGCGTACTGGAACCAAGCGCCTCGGAGTACTGGCGGGCGGCTTTAATCCGCCCACAGTGGCGCATTTGGCGCTGGCGGATGCCTCCCACGCGTACGTCGACCAAGTACTGTACGTAGTACCGCGCGCATTCCCGCACAAAGAGTATTTCGGAGCCACGCTCCAGCAGCGCCTCCAGATGCTGGGGTCGCTGGAGTCGGCCATGCCGCAATCGATTGCCATCACTGAGCAAGGATTGTTAATCGACATCGCGCGGGAGTGCCGGACGGAGTTCGGAGCCGACACGCGCCTCTATTTTCTATGCGGGCGCGATGCCGCCGAGCGCGTCCTCACTTGGGACTATGGACGGCCCGGCGTAGTGGAAGAAATGCTCAACCAGTTCGAGCTGCTGGTGGCATCCAGAAGCGGCGATTTTGTTCCGCCGCCTGCGTTCCAGCGACGCATCCATACGCTTGCCTTGCCTGCCGGACACGACCAGATTTCGTCCACCGAAGTGCGGGAACGCATCGCACGTGGCGACGCCTGGGAGCACCTGGTGCCCGGGAACATTGTGGAACGCGTGCGCGAGATCTATTCGTGAAGACTGGTATCCAGGAATGCGCGCAGCCGGTGGCTCCGGCTGGGATGGCGCAATTTGCGGAGAGCCTTGGCTTCGATCTGGCGAATGCGCTCACGCGTGACGGCGAAGTGCTGGCCAACCTCTTCGAGCGTGTGCTCGCTGCCATCCTGCAGCCCGAAGCGCATCTTGATGATTTTTTCCTCGCGCGGGCTCAGCGTTTTTAATACTTCCGCGGTTTGTTCACGCAAGTTGAGATTGATTACCGCTTCTGACGGCGACACCACGCGCCGGTCCACGATGAAATCGCCCAGATGCGATTCTTCTTCTTCGCCCACGGGCGTTTCGAGCGAAATGGGTTCCTGGGCGATGCGCAGGACTTTGCGCACCTTGCCCACCGGTAGCTCCATCTTTACCGACAGTTCTTCGGTGGTAGGTTCGCGGCCCAATTCTTGCTGCAACTGGCGCTGAGTGCGAACCAATTTGTTGATGGTCTCGATCATGTGCACCGGGATGCGAATGGTGCGTGCCTGATCCGCAATGGCGCGCGTGATAGCTTGCCGCACCCACCAGGTGGCGTAAGTGGAAAACTTGTAGCCACGCCGGTAATCGAACTTGTCCACCGCTTTCATCAGCCCGATGTTGCCTTCCTGGATCAGATCCAGAAATTGCAGCCCGCGATTGGTGTAGCGCTTGGCGATGGAAACCACCAAGCGCAGGTTGGCTTCGATCAATTGCTTCTTAGCGGATTCGGCTTCCTGTTCGCCGCGCTCCACGATCTGCAGTGTGCGCCGCAGCTCGGTAGAACTCGCCCCGCATTCTTCTTCCAGCTGCTGGATGCGCTGGCTACTCTGCCGGAGCTCTTTGCGCAGGTCGCGCGTAGGGCCGCTCGCATGCGCCGGCTCTTCGAGCTTACGCTGGATGCGGGCGATCTCGCGTTCCAGCGGCTTTAGTTCATCCACGGCTCGGCGCAGCCGGCCGGCCAGACTGCGGCGGACGCCGATGCTGAACGCGATGTTGCGAATGATGCGCGAAATCTCAACCATGTTCCGCGCCAGCGCGTAGCGCAGGCTGCGGTGCTGCTTCGGCTTCATCTGCCGCGAGACGGCCTGCAGCTTCTGCCGATGCTGCTGGGTCTTCTTGTAGAACTTTTCAATCTCGTCGATCTTGGCTACCAGTTCGTCATGCTGAACGGTGAAGTCATCGTCGGTGATGACGAATTCCGGCAGAACCAGAATGTCCTTGACGGAATTGGCCCCGTGCCGCAGGTCATCGCCCAACTGGATGATTTCCCGGATGACCAGCGCGGAACGCGAGAGCGCTTTGCGTACCGCCCATTGGCCCCGCTCGTTGCGTTTGGCCAGCTCGATCTCACCTTCGCGAGTGAGCAGCGGAACGGTACCCATTTCGCGCAGATACATGCGCACCGGATCATTGGTTTTGTCGCCGGCATCCTGGGCCAGTTCCAGGTCCGCCAGGTCGTCCGGTTCTTCCTTCTTCTCGAAGTCGAGCTTGGGTTCTTCCAGGATCTCCACGCCGGCGCTGTCAAGGTCGGAGAGTAGATCTTCGAACTCGCGGCCGGAGGAGGGAAAATCCTCGGCCAGCAGCTCATTCACTTCGTCGTAGAGAACGAAACCTTTTTCCTTGCCCACTTCCATGAGTTGCTTCAGCCGCCCGTACTTTTCTTCGGTAGCCACTGGTACCCCATTAACCCAGCGATTCGTAGCCCTGATTCCATTTAGTGTACAACATCGCTACCACGCGAAACGTTCGCAGGCGAAAGCGCCCGCACCACTTGCTTGTCGAGGTGAATCTCATAATTGATGTGACGTCTCGCGGCGAGAGCGGCGATCCAGCTCCTCAGCCAGCCGCATGGCTTCCTTGATATTCCCGTCGCGTTCGGCCGCTTTGATCTGTGCGCGTAGCGCGGCCACTTCGGATTTCGGATCTTGGGCCTTGAGGCTCCGTAGACAGGACATCGCCTGCTCTGCGGCCTTCTCCTCCTCCAGCACTTCATCGGCAAAAAGTACGACCGACAATAGGTCCCGGTCGGCGTCGGAAAGGCGCCCTTCCAGGTCTGAAAAGCGAAACTCGGTACTATCCGTATGTAGCGCAAATAAAGCCCTAAACACGTTTTTGGTCACGAAACGATCTACCACTATCATCTCGCGTAATTCCCCGATCACGGCGTCGCGCGCAGCCTGGCTCCCGAGCAGCGAATTGAGCAACAGCCGCTCGTAGGGAGGCACATGCGGGCCCGGGTTCACGTGCCGCCGCTCTTCGGAACCTTTGGCGAAATAGTCGCGTACCAACTTCTCATCTACCCCCAAGTAATCGGCTACATCGTTGGCCACCGCGAAGCGCTCCAGCCGATCCGAAATGCGCTGGATGGCGGGCGCCACAAATTTGAATCCTTCCAGGCGCCCTTCCACGGTGCGCATGTCGAATTTCTTGCGGGCGCGGTCGGCCAGCCAATGAAAGTACGCCGGAGCTTTCTCCAGCCGGCTGCGGTAGGCTTCAGCGCCAACCTCTTTGACGTACTCATCCGGGTCGAGATCACCCTCCAGTTCTAGGACCCGGACGTGCATGCCTTCGTCCAAGAGCATCTGGATGGATTTTTCGGCCGCATTCGCGCCTGCGGTGTCGGGGTCGAAATTCACAACAATGCGGTCCGCGTGGCGCTTCATTGCGCGCACCTGAGTGTTGGTGAGCGCCGTGCCGCAGCTGGCCACAACATTGTGTACACCCGCCGAGTAGACGCCTATGACGTCCATGTATCCTTCCACCAGTACCGAATACCCGGATTTGTTCACGGGAACTTTGGCGCGGTGCAGATTGTACAGTACGTAGCTCTTCCGATAAAGAGTTGTTTCCGGTGAGTTCAGGTACTTCGGTTCATCGCCCGGCTTCATGGCTCGGCCACCGAAGCCAATCACCTTGCCGGATTCATTGTGAATCGGGAACATCAATCTTCCGCGAAACCGGTCGAAGAATCCGCTCCCATCCTGCCGCTTCATCACCAATCCGGACGCTTCTAACGTCTCGGGGGTGAAACGTCCTTCGAAGCGCCGAGTCAATTGCTGACCTGCCGCTTCTGAAACACCCAATCCGAATTCTTCTATCTGCTCCGGTGTGACGCCGCGGCCCGACAGGTAGTTTCGTGCTTCAGTACCAGCCGGCGATTTGAGGTTCGAGTGAAAAGTACTGGCCGCGATCTCGTGCATTTCAAACAACGCGCCGCGCAGCTTGGAATCCGGATCCGAATATTCCCGCTTCGGCATGGGGATGCCGTTGGTCTCGGCCAGCAGTTTAAGGGCCTCAAAGAAACTGATGCGCTCCAGCTCCATGACGAAATTAAGCACGTCGCCGCCCACGCCGCAGCCGAAGCACTTGTAACGCTGCATGGTGGCGTTGACGTTGAAGGAAGGCGTCTTCTCCGTGTGGAACGGACACAGCCCCAGATACCGGCCGGTAGAGCCCATGCGTTTCAGTTTCACGCCGTAGCCTTGGATGGTTTTGACGATGTCGACCGAAGATTTAAGTTGCTCGACGAAATCCATGCTCGCTACCGCTCGCGTTTCTGGCTGCTGGTTCCTGGTTGCTGGTTCAGGCGGGGGAGTCGTTCCTATGTTGACACAATATCGATTGCTGTGGCGCACCAACGAGAACACGAGAAACGAGAAACGAGAAACGTTCTCTTATCTTTTCCAAACCGCCGCATGCATCTTCGCCGGCAGTTGCGCGTTTTTCAGATCCAGATCGTCGCCTCTCACCGGAATGATTATGTCAATCGGTTTAGGCGCGGACGGGAAGTTTTGCGTGAACGTTACGCGGATGGTTTGGGATGGGATTGTAGTTACGTTAAGCGTTCGTGTAACGTCGGCGTATGATCGCAGAAGTGCGGCTTGCTGGTGCTCGTCGGAGGTCAACAGAATTTCGCGCATCACTCGGGAATCGGAGGCGTAAGTAACTACGCCGATGACATTCGGCTGCTTCAGGCGCGCATCGGTTGTGTCGTCGGGCGGCACATCCAGCCCTACGTAGCGCGTGGTTACCGTTTCCCGTGAAATGGAGAAGCTCTCTAGCGGCGCGTATGTATCGAAAAGATGCTGGCCGTTACCGAGTTTGTACACCGACCACCATTCCACTTCTTCCAAGCCGCGCGACACCACAAAAAGCGCGTTGTCCTTGGTGTTCCCCTCATTTCCCTCAACGTTCAGAGTGTATAAGGATCTCTGACGCAAGTCGTCGCCAAGACGCCAAGCCTCCAGCGAGACATTGGCTTCCATCCCGATGTCGCCTAGAACTTCCTTCGAGCGGATGGTCTTGCGCAGCAGTAGCCGATCAGCCGGGGGGCGTCCGGGAACATTAGTTACAACTTCGTAGGATACGTTGCGGATCTCGATGGTGCCGAAACCGTCGGCGGTAGGCGTGTAGTCAAAGGTTGATGAAGCTTGGGCGTGCGTTGGCTTGGCTGGTTGCGCGAGCAGGGCGGATGAAAGGCCCACAGATGCTATCAGTAACCGAAACACCCGAAACCGAAACATCCGACCATCCTAACAGCAACCAGGAAGCAGCACACTCCGGATTCGAACTGGGTCGGCGAGCCACAAGTAGAAGTGACCGATCCCGGCCAATCCCAGCATGAGATCCGGTGTTTCGTTCGCATCCGGCAACCCGCACGGCCAAGGGATGCGGCGGCGTTCGTAGCGCTCTAAGCCTTCATCGGCGACGGCTTCCGCGGAGCGCAGCCAGCTCTCCTCGGCGAGCATTTGAGAAGCTACGATCAGCACATCCGCGTTGCCGGCGCGGCCGTGGCAGAGCGAGAAACTCGTCAAAGATGCCGAGTGCAGTTCTACCGTTCGTAGCGCAGCGCGTGCTTCCGTCAGCAGATTTGCGTGACCCAATATCTGCCACGCGCGCAGGCGGCACAGTGCGATGCCGGCTGCTCCATGGCACCAGAAGACCGGATAGCTGGGCTGCTCTTCGCGAAAGTCCGGCCAATTTTGCTCCGCTTGGTTGAAACAATATTGTTCGTATCGAAACGCCTGCAGCGCGGCCTCGCGAAAGCGATGTTCGCCGGTCGCGTGATGAAGTTCGAGCAGCGCCCATGCGATTCCAGAAGCACCGTGCGAGAATCCGGTTAGGTTGCGAGAAGCTGGAATGGTCTTCCAGCTCCAGCCTTCTTCAGTGCGTGCAGCTTGGTCCAACAATAGATCGCCGTGCCTCACAGCGGCGTCCAGCAGCGGAGCGCTTGGAGTGCGCGCGTGCAAGTTGAGCAACACCGCAATCGCTCCCGCGCTGCCATCGATCAAATCCAATTGCGCCCGGTTCAGCTCGGCTTGGCGCAGCACGAGGGTTTTGTCGAACTCCTGCCGGATTTCCGTAGCCGCATAAAGGATTCCCAATCCACCGGAGTAAAGGCCGCACCCGGGAACCGGCATTTTCCCGAGGGCCTGTCTTAATGCTGCCTCGGCTGTGACGCGAAAAATCCGTTCGCCGGTTACTTCCGCCAGGCGCCAGAGAAACAGCGCGATGCCGCTGGTTCCGTCGTATAAAGCCGGTCCGAGCGCACCGTGCGCGATGGATTCGCCATCCAGGAAATCGGATGTCCAATTCGTTCGTCCCTGGTGCCACACGGCATCGCGGCACAGCCTTGCGCCGATTCTTTCCGCGGTTTCAATGTAGGCGGGGTTCATGCGATGGGAAAAGGGAACGCGTACCGATCCACCGAACCTGGATTGAGCCAAGGCTGCTCGAACGATAAGCCGCGCTGCTCAAATTGCCGGCGTACCTCCGCCATGCGTTCGTCTATCGACTTTCCATGTGAAGCCACCATCGCCGCGGCCAGAATCTTCGATCGATTCTCGCCGAAGCTCTCCCCGGGATCTTCCGCAAACGCCAATCCGTCCGCAAGTCGCTTGGTGAACAGAGGCGTGCCTGTGGCCAGCCACGGCGAAACTTGTGCGTGAACCTCTTCCACCACCAGCGCGGCAATCGGATAATAGCGCGCATGCAGATATAGCACCGCAGCGTCGCGCCTGGGATACTCCGATGACTGGCTGGCGCATTTAAATCGAAACGGTATCTGAAACCGGTTAAACTCGCGCGTGATCGCTTCCATCAATCGCGGCGCACCGTTCGCGGTGACATTCCAGAAGAACCGCACGGTCTGTTCGTCTTCCTGGAACTCGCTCACCGTTTCGCCGAACGCGTAGTAAAACCCGGGCTGCAATTCTGCCGATCCCGGCGCGATGAAGATATTCACCAGCGCGCCAGCTTTCGGGCCGGAGCCGACGCCGAGTTGCGTTAGATACTCACCCGGCAAAAAAGCGCGCGCGACGGCGCCCTTGCGCGCCAGAATTCGTCCGTCGCCCAGCATCTGATCGATCTTCCAGCCTTCGTCCCAACCTGCACGCGATCGATTGGCGCCTTCGATCATCGGAGTCAGATCACCAAGATCGCTACCGAACCGCGACCGTGAGGGAGTCGGTGCTTGAAGATCGAAAATCGACACCGTGTAGCAGCAGTTATAAAGAATAACCCCAAGCTTCACCGCATCGTCCTGCGCCGGCAGGTCCGCCGCCAGAATTGCTCTCAATTCTTCTTCGATGGTCAACTCACTCCCAAAAGTTGTTCGGCAGCCCACTCGGGACGTGTCAGGATGTTCAGGCTGGCCTGCATCAGCCGCACCGCTTCCGGCGTCATCTGTTCGGCTTTATCCAACAGCTCGAAAGCCGTTTGCAGCATCCGAGCTCCAGCGAAACGCATGGCCCGTTCCGCTACATCCGACCTCCCGTAGCCCGCCAGAGCGGCCCGAAGAGCGGGTTGTATATCTTCCACCCGGTGACGTGCCGGCCACAGCACCCAAAAGTTCCAATAGGACTGCAGCAACGTAGCCAGGTCCCACGCCGGGTCGCCCCAACCGGCAAATTCCCAATCCACAACGCGCAGGCTGTCACGCGCGGGAGAGATCAGGCAATTATCGAGTTTCCAATCTCCCTGAATGACGGTCTCCTCGCGCCACTGGGCGCGCAATTGATCCAGCGCCTGGCCGAACTCCGCGTATTTCCGCACTGCGCGAACAAACTCGCGCCGGCCGGCGCTCTCATCCGCGAGATCCTCTTCTTTGGTTTCGTGCATGCACAACTGCGACGGCAGCTCGGCCGGGAACCATGTTCGATGTTCTTCGGACTGCATCGCGCGGTGGAAGGCTCCCATGGTTTTTCCTGCCAACACCGCTAGTTCCGGCGCGAACCGATCGGGAAGGTCGTACAATTCCGTGTGTTCGGGAAGATACTCGAGGATCAGGACCGCATTCGAAGGATCCCAGGCATGCGATCGCGGCGCCAGCTCCGATACTGGCGCGAGGCTTGGGTTGGTGCGCGCCTGCCAGTAAACAGCAGCTTCACGCTCCAGGCTTGCGCGGCCGTCGGCGTCCCACTTTGTTACCTGTTTGACCAGATATTCTCGCGCTCCGGAAGTGACACGGAAGTTGCGATTCCTGCGGCTCAAGCTGCGGACCGTGAACCGTCCCGATACAACATCCTCGGCTGCAGCGAATCGCTTGCTCGAGAGATAGTGGAAAACGTTGGCCTCCGTCAGAAACATGCGCCACCCGGTCTATGCCCGGGGAGACATAATGTTATCAGAAGCCCGCGCGCGCAACAGCTGGGGTATTCGCTAACAGTCTCCCGACGAGTTCACTGTCTCCACAGAATCGAAAAGCTGCTTCGGAAAGCCCCCTTCTTGCACCCAGTTGTATTGGCCGCCATCGGGTGGCGAGTCCATCTTCGCCGAATCCCAAACGCCGAAGCCGAACGACTCCTTGAGAATTCAGCACCCGCAGCGTCTCATGCCAGATGTCCTTGTTGTGGGTTGAATCCGTCCAGGTGCTGGCATCCCATGTACCCTGCCATCCGGACAGATCGGCAACACTCCACCGAGATGGCAATTGCCGGCCCGTTGATCGATAAACCTGACCAGCGCTCAGTTGGATGAGCGTAAGCCGTCACAAAAAAGGGACACTCGAAATCGGTGCGCCTAGCGCGACGAGTGTCCGTCCAAAGCCAAAAGCGACTTCTCTACCTCCCCCAGCGCTTTGGTGAACTGATCCGGCGTCTGAACATCGAACACTTTCGGGGATAGCGGCTTGAGCGTGGCCTCCAACTGATCGACAACCTCTCGAGGAGCTCGCGCGCGGATGGGACCACCACCTCGCCGTGAACCCCGGCCACGCCCTCCCATCTGTGGGTCGAAGGGCGACGATCTCGGCACGGGTTCGTGGTAGCGAATATAGAATACGCTGCAAGCTGGCAAGGCTTCCGTCGAAACCGGCTCCAGATCCTCACCGGATTCGAACGCCACGGGATTGGTGAGCACCACCAGAACACAGGGCAGTTTTTCCGAGGCGCGCAACAGGCTGCGTACTTGGGAGACGAAGAATTGAGCATCGTGATGCCGCTCGCTGAGCGAGTGAACGTCAATGGAAGCCGTATTCGCTTCAGTTAAGGATGCCTTCAGGCGTGGCCAATCCAGATCGTGCACCAGGTCCTGCTGGAAAGCTGCACGGCGGCGTGCAAGGTCCAGCAACGCGACGTGCTCTAAGAGCGAGGGCGATCCAGTCTCAGAGATCGCTTTGAGCGTCGGCAGCAGCGCCGCCAGGTCGCCACTCTGGGTTTGATGTGTCCCTGGCTCCGCTACGGAAGGCGCCACGTTGAGAATGACATTCAGTCGGGCTGGTGCATGCGCGGACGCAGCCCACTGCAATCGCCCGCGAACGCGAGGTAGGTACCAATCGTCAAGGATTTCTTCTTTGCCAATGAATTCAACCGGCGGCAAAGCATGCCATGCGTCGGCCAGGAAATTATGCGCCGACGCTACGCGAAACTGCGACTGCGTGACGCTATGCTCGCCGGTGCCCGTGTCAAGCAGGCCGACGGCCAGCCGGTATTCGCCCGGTAGAACGAACGCAGTCTGGGTGCACAGCAGGTCGGCGGCTTTGATGTTCGGGTCCAGCTTGCTGAGCTGGACGGTGCTGTGATTCTGAAATCGGGTTCCGTCGCGGTCTGTAATTTGCACAAAGAAGACCAGCTCGCCATCGCCGCGGCGGCTTTCCAGGTCTCTGCCGTCCACTTTGGCTTCCACTCGCGTTGTGAGCCGCTGGTGAAACGAGAGTTCGGCGTGCGGCGTTGCTACCGTCCAACGGAAGGGAGGCTGGCCGCGTTCGTTTACCCATTGATCGAATGGTATCTTTTCAAACGCCGGATCCAAAAATCCGCCCTGGGCAGATGCTTGGGCTGGAAAGACAGCGCTGAGAATAACAAAGGCGAAACTTCGGACCACCTAATCACTGTCCCACAGTCGGAAAGAATGTCAGACCGCGCTACCGAACCGCGACCGTAAGGGAGTCGGTGCCGGGCCCGACTCATTCACGGCTGCTCGCCGCCGGCAGCGATTTCACGATGATCACCGTCGGGTCCACGATCCCGAAACGCGGAATCGCCGTGGGCGCCGGATGCGCAGTGGTCGGAGTCGCGAACTTCGCATTCGGGCCAATGTAAAATGGCGCCAGTAGCGGCAGTACAGCCGCGTCATGTAACGGCCCGCTCACAAACACGGGAACATCAGCATATTCGTTGATGAACGGGTTGGAGTACAGCACTTCGTACACCACTTCTCCGATGTTATGAATGATGCTGTTAGTTCCCGGCGCCGCTGTGAAGGCGCCAGCGCCCTCAGGATCAGTCAGCGTGGCAACCATCACGCCGGAGGTAGTCCCGGGACTCCCAACGGGGTGCAGATAAACGATATTTGGAACCGTCACGATTTCCCCGATTGCACCGAATATCAGCGCAATACGTGTGCCCGCGCTGGCCACGCCGTCGCTCGCGATACCGGTGTTCAAGCCGCCGTAGCTCGCCGAGAAGAGTGGATAGTTCCCCGTAGTCACGATCCCAGGCTCATAGCCGGTGGGCGGATTGGGGCTCGGCGGTGCGTTCACACCGTTGTTCTGCCACTGGAAGCCTTCCTCGGTGTTATAGAAAAGGCCGGGTATATTTTGCGCGGCGTCCGCGGGATAATTTGTATCTCCGACGATATAAGGGTAGGGGATCGCGCCAGATGTGGCATTCCCCAAAGCGAAGGCAACGTTCCTGTATTCCCATGCGCTCGCGAATCCTTCCTGCAGGTGCACGAATCCCGGCAAGGCGGAAGCGATCAGGCCGTCAAAGGAAAATGCGACCGTTAGTACCGTTGGCGTGATCGTCATGGAAGTGGAACTGGTGACGGCAAGATCCACGTTAATGGAGTGGGGGCCTCCGCCCCCTAGCGCAGCGGCATTGGCGCGAAGGTTGGTGATGCGGAGGATCCGTGTTCCGCCAGGGCCCGGCGGATCAAAGGGCACGCCCACAAAGTTAATTACGTTATCCACGGGCGGGGAAATAGGAAGGCTGCCCTGGAATGCGTTCGGGCGCCCACAACCGTAGTTGGCGATTCCCACAAACGTCGCACCTATAACCGCGCAATTGCTGAATGGGACGAACGGCGTGCCATCGTAGGTCTGAGCTGGGTTCCCTGTGCTGGTGATCTCGCACACTCCCGGTCCCAGCGGCCCGTTATCCGGCGCGCCGATGTTTCCACAGTTCAATAACGGAGTGGCCAGCGGACCATTGGCGCCTCCGCGATTTGGCTCGTCCACCAGCAAAAGCGCTTCGCTGAAGTCGAGACCAGCGGGGTTGTGTTCGGTCACCAGGCTGGTGGAATTCGTGTTCAGAAAAACGGTGAGGTTGATTTGCGGCACAAGCAGGCCGACAGCTGTAGGTGATCCACCAGTGCATGACAAAACGATGTCACCCACTAATTCCGTGTTTCCCGCCGTGCGTGCCAGCCGGGGAACGGCGGAACTCGCCGCGCACGTGACTTGAGCTGTGGCTGGGATAACGAAGCTCGCCACCATGATTATCGCGACGGGAAAAGGAGAAGTTTGCTTGAAATTGAACATTCCGTGCTCCTTCTGGAAAGCTCACTTTGAAATTCTCCTGCGAGTCTATAACGAATCGCGGCCGTTCGCTAGCCCGCGGCGTTCAAATAAAGCACTTAGTACTAAAGTGCCAATCCACTTGTGTTGACCAACCAATCACGCAACTCCCAACCGAATCTCTCGGTTGCCATCAATAACCTCCACAAGCGGGCCCTTCCCCTGCCTCCCGCGAGCGTGCTATCCAAGTGACAGAACTTGTGTCACCCACGCCTATCGCCGCAGCCCCCAGCCCCCAATCCCCAGCCCCTAGCCCCGCCAAAGTGGCTTTGTTTTTTCAAAACACCCATCCACACGCGCCGCCCTATGCAAGATGCGTCCAAAACCAGCGCCCAGCCCATCGCATGATACAGATTCAAAAGCCCTTACCGACCCTCCCCGGTCGTGACGCATCGGTGGCGCAGGCCCGTGGCCTGCGTGCTCGCCCTACGCTATCCTTAATCCTAGTGCTCCGCAGCGTCCTCTTGTTCCTCTCCCAGCGCCGCGCGCTGCGCCACTGGATGGAGACTTCACCGGCTGCTCAGCGACTCACCTCCCGCTTCATCGCCGGAACCACGCTGCAGCAGGAGTTGGCGGTCTGCCAAAATCTCGACAGCCAAGGCATCCTGGCCACGCTCGATCACCTCGGCGAAAGCGTTACTTCGCTCACCGAAGCCGAGCGTTCGCGCGACGATTATCTTGCCGCGCTCGATCAAATATCCGCCCAGAATCTCAAAGCCACCGTATCGGTCAAGCCATCTCAGCTTGGACTCAGTCTTTCCGAGGAAGCCTGCCGCGACAATGTGCAGCGTCTGGTGATCCGCGCGAAATCCATTGGGAGCATCGTCGAAATCGACATGGAATCCAGCGCCTTCGTGGATCCAACGCTTGCGCTGGTGTACCGTCTCCACGAAAGCTATGGATGCGTGCGCGCAGTCATCCAGGCGTATCTTTACCGGAGCGAGAGCGATATTGAAAATCTATGTAAGCGGCAGATTCCGGTGCGATTGTGCAAAGGAGCCTACAAAGAACCTTCCGATATCGCTTTCCCCGAAAAAAATGATGTCGATAAAAACTACGTGCGCTTGATGACACGCCTGTTGGATACCGGCACCTACCCTGCCATCGCCAGCCACGACGAAAAAATCATCAGTCAGGCGCTCCAATATGTGAAGGAACGAAACATCGCGCCGGATCGTTTTGAATTTCAGATGCTATACGGAATCAGCCGCGATTTGCAGAAGCGACTAGTGGCAGGTGGTCATCGTCTGCGTCTCTATGTCCCCTACGGCGACGCCTGGTATCCATATTTTATGCGCCGCCTCGCGGAGCGTCCTGCCAACGTCGTCTTTCTGGCACGCAACCTGCTCAAGAGTTGAGCGTGGGGCAGCGCCGTGCGCTGCCAGCCAATCCGCGCAAATGCTCTTATCCATAGCACTGCGGGAACCGATAAGCTAGAAGAGGAGTCCAATTGGTCATGAAGTATTGGGGCTATTTGCTGGCGAAGCTGGCGGGCGCTGGATTGTTAATCTGGGCCGCATGGTTTGCAATCGCGATGTGCTTTCCGCACAGCATCCACTTCAAGGGAAACTCCCATTTCGAGGCGTACGAGCTTCCTGCTTTCACGCACGATCTCGGCTACACCGTCGCCATGATGGTCTTCTTTTCGTTCTGCGTCGGCCTGCTCTACTTGGTGATTTGGGATCAGCGCTATCGCTGCCGCACCTGCCTGCGCCGGCTGCGCATGCCCTTAACCGCCGGTTCCTGGCCAAACATGCTGCTCATCGGGCAGCCTCGCACCGAATACATCTGCATCTACGGCCATGGAACATTAATAGTTCCTGAGGTTCAGCTAACCGGCGGAGCAAGTTCCGATTGGGAGCCTCACGAAGATATGTGGACTGAGCTCGAGTCCATCGAGGCCGGCAAGAAGTGATCCTGCGCAAGATCGCAGGCGTTCTTGTGCTGCTGATTCTTGCGTCCATCGGTGCTTTACTTGTTCCACCATACATTCAAAACTGGAAATTGCAGCGCTATGTGAATGGATTGGTGGACGATCCTGCTACCGCTAGCCAGCCATCTGAAGTAATCCAGAAGGAAGTACTGACCAGGAGCTCAACCCTCGGGCTTCCGGTGCACCCCGGCGATGTACAAGTAAGCCGTCCGCAAAACTCAGTCCGCATCGACGTGCTCTATATCGTCCACGTCGATTTCGCCGGCTATTCAGTAGATTTGCATTTTCGGCCGGCTGCCGGCGGCAGCTAACACTTCCACCAAGTCGAGCGATAACACTTTCACGCGTTGTCCTTCATCCAAAGCTTGCAAAAGAATCTGACGCCCGTTCTCGAAGTGGACCGCATCATGGTACACATTTGCCTCAACACCGATCTGGACGAATTTTACCTCTTCGATTTCTCCAACCCCAAGTTCTCGCCCTAGCCACTTAGGAACGTCGGAAAGCATCAACCGCGCACCAGGTGGCACGCAGACCGCTGAAACATTCTGCGGCGGCTCCCACTGCGCTCTGAACCACTGTTTGACTTTCGACCACAGAGTGTCGCATTCCGTACCCGCCATCACCGTCCTAAGATCGGCAGGAGAAGCCAGGCCGAGCGATGCCCCGCCGAATCTGTGAACCACCAAATCTTCTCCATCCACCGCCAGCCGGTTAGGGTAAACATGCAGAGAATAGTCACACATCTTGCAACTCCTCTGCAGTTTGACGCATCAACAATATGCAACGTAGCGAAGTAACCGTGAAGGAACCGAACGAGAAACGAGAAACGAGAAACGAGAAACGGAACATGAAAGCAACATTCGCTGCCGGTTGTTTCTGGGGTGTCGAAGCCGCCTTCCGCCAACTGAAAGGCGTCACGGCAACTACGGTCGGCTACATCGGTTGAGATAAGAGCGATCCCACTTATCACGACGTGTGTACCGGCCGTACCGGACACGCCGAAGCTGTTCAAGTGGAATACGATCCGTCTCAGGTGTCTTATGACGATCTGTTACGCGTGTTCTGGGAAAACCACGATCCCACCACCTTGAACCGGCAGGGTCCCGACGTCGGTACACAATACCGGTCTGCCATTTTCTTCCACACTCCCGAACAGGAGGCGGCCGCGAAGACATCCAAAGAAGCGCTTGGCAAATCAGGCCGGTTCAAGCGTCCGATTGTGACTGAGATTCAGCCCGCCCCGGAATTCTGGCAAGCCGAAGACTATCACCAGCAGTACCTTGAAAAGCGCGGCCAAGCCCACTGTCATCTATAACGTGGCGCAGGCGCTTTCGCCTACGAACCAGCTTCTAAATCGAAATGCCCGCCCCAACCTGAGTAGGATGAAGCGGGCATTGGATAGCCCTCGGAGGAGTGAGCTAGTTCCATCAGTATTGTCGCTCTTCTAGTACTAAGTTGCAATAAAATTAATCCCTTAAGCGATCGCCCTTAGTAAGTCACTTTACATTCTACCGGCCAAATAGAGCCTCTACTGCACCAATCACAATGCAAAGCACGGCAAAGCCAAAGATTCCGTATTGAACCCAGGTCCGCGTGAGATGAAACACAGCAATGTATTCGATGGGTAAGGACACATCGGGTGGAGCGGGAGTTGGTTCCGAACTCGGTTCTGGCTGAACCTCAATCGCCGGTTCCGTGACGACGGGTTCGATCGGTTCAAGCTTCGGAGCGGGCGCCGATGACACCGCTCCATCTTGAAGACCCGGCGCAATTAAAAGAATGAGAAATCAGGGACTTTCGTACTGGAACCCAAACCGGTCAAGTACTAGCCCGTTGACAAATCGCGCTAAACTCTTTATGAAAGTAGCGTGGGGATGGGTTGGACCTTCTAGCATCCGTTTTGGAACGCGTCGGCGCCGCCATTGTGGCCTGTGACGCCGACGGGAATGTTATCGTTCTGAATGCCGCGGCGCGCGCGCTGTTCGGCGAAAGGGCGCTTCCAGGTCAACATCCCTTATTCCGTTCGTTGCGGGAGGGCCCCCTTCAGGAAGTGGAAGCCTCCACCGGCTTGCTAGTTACGGCCGAACCGTTGTTCGATGGCAAGCGAAAATTGCTAGGCGCAGTAGCCCATTGCGAGCATCGCAAAGAAGCCGGCGAAGCGCGCAAAAGACTCGAGTTGCTGCTCGAATCCACCGGAGAGGGTATTTATGGCCTCGACTTGGAGGGGAAATGCATCTTCGCGAATGGTTCTGCTGCGGCAATGCTGGGTTTTACGCGTGAGCAGCTTCGGAACGTCCGCATGCATGATCTGATGCATCACACCAGATCCGATGGGCGTCCGTACCCTGTCGAAGATTGTCCTATGTACCGGGCCTTTCACGAAGGCATCGGATGCCGCGTCGATGACGAGAGTTTCTTCCGCTCCGACGGTTCATCCTTTCCGGTGGAATACTCCTCCTACCCGATTGTGGACGAAGGCGTGGTCCGCGGCGCTGTGGTCACTTTTTCCGACGTCACCGGCCGCCGCCGCACCGAAGCGGCCATGCGCGCCTCGGAGGCCAAATACCGAAGTTTGTTTCAAACCGTTTCCGAGGGTGTTTATCAAACCAGTTCCAATGGAGAGTTATTGGCGGCGAATCGGGCGCTCATTGAGATGCTGGGCTACAGCTCCGAAGAGGAACTGCGGGCGCAAGATGTCGCGGATTTGTATGTGAATCCCGACGATCGAAAACGGCTCACCGCGCAATTGGAACGGGATGGGCAACTGGTGGGCGCCGAACTGCTGCTAAAACGCAAGGACGGGCGGGTGATTCGCGTGATTGAGCATGCCCGGGCCATTCAAGACGAGCGTAAGAGGCTGATCTACTATGAGGGCACACTGACTGATGCCAAATAGAGCAGTTGCGCCCAACCCGCCGAGTCTGATACAGTCTCGCAAACGCCCTGATGAAGAAAACGCCCGGCGGTGGCAACAACAAATCGGATGGCGCGGACGGTAACCAGCGGTCTCGCGATCTGAGTGTCTTTTCCAAGGCCGTGAGTTTGTTCAATGCAGGAAAATTCGCAGAAGCCAAGCAGCTCTTCGACCAGCTCGCCCGCGTTCCTGACACTTCCTTGGCCCACGCCGCCCGTTCTCGCGCGCTGATTTGCGAACGCCGGAGCCGGCCCTCCTAGAATTTCAGCACGTGCCGCAAACTGGCGAAATCGTCGGTCCAGGTGACCGGCTCCCGGCCTTTACCGGTCCAGGCTACTTCCTGCGCCATGCCGGGCCGCAGCAGGAAATCGGAATTGTTGGTCACCAGCACCCAGGTTGAAGTGCTTTCTCCGGTGTCGATTTCATCTCCGGATTCAAAAGTCACCGCCTTCCAGCCCAGGTGCTTGGCCAGGCCGCGCGCCACCGGTTCTAGATTGAGCAGGCGATTTGAGATGTGCAGCAGCAGCAAACCGCCGGGCACCAGACGCTGCCGGTAGATTTCGCCGCATTCGGCCGTCAACAAATGCAGCGGAATGGCATCGCTTGAAAACGCGTCCACCGCGATCAGGTCGAAGTCGTGCGATTGGCCGGCTGCGAGTTCGCGCTCCATTTGCACCCGGGCATCCCCGAGCACAACTTCCGTTCGCGCCTTGGAACCCTTCAAAAAAGTAAACCAGGTATTCGCGATAGCTTGCACGGCTGGATTGATCTCATAGAAACGGAACGTATCGCCAGGGCGTCCCCACGCGGCCAGCGTACCGGTGCCAAGGCCGATTACCGCCACTCGCCTTCCCGGTTTTTCCAGGGCATTCAGCACAATGCCCGCACCGCTGTGCGGACCATAGTATGTCGTAGGCCACATGCTCTTTTCGCTGCGCAGATACTGGAAGCCGTGACGAATGGTCCCGTGTGTCAACTGCCTGAGTGCGCCGTTGCTATCGATGGTTTCGCGCACGCGCAGTATGCCGTAAAAATTCCGGGAGCTGGCAAGATCCACGCTGTTGTTCGTGACCATTGCGACCACTGACGTAAGCCCTCCGATGAGCAGCGCCATCAGTGGAACACGCACTGTGAAGTTGCGGCTGGTCCATTGGGAGAGCGCTCCGGTGCGGAGCCATCCCACAAACCCGAGCAAGCATGCGGCGGCCAAGCCGATGGGATACTCATTGAACTCGGTGAAGATGTTGGGCGCGACCAGTGCGACGAATACGCCGCCGAGCGCGCCCCCGCCTGCGACGGCGAGATAGAATCCCGTCAGGTAGCGCGGCGAAGGACGCGAGCGCGCCAATTCTCCATGGCACAGCATGCACACGATGAACAGCGTGAGCAGATAAATCCCGAGTTGCACTCTCGCGCCCAGCCCGACGGCGGCAACCTGGACGGCACAGGCTGCCGGGCCAAAAACTCCAGCGGCAATAGCGAACACCGCGCGCCGGTACCAGCGCGGATGTTCGAAGGTCAGAATGAAGGTGAGCAGATATATGGAGAGCGGCGCAACCCATAGGAACGGGACTACGGCGATTTCCTGCGAAATCTGATTTGTGGTTGCGAGCAGCAGCGTGGAGCCGCACATTGCAAGACCCAGCCAGAACAGCACGGTCCGTGCGTTTGGACGCGGCGCGGGTTCGGAATCCGGTTCCAGCTCGAGCGTAACCAGTGTTGCGTTGCGAAGGCTCCACGCAGTCCATCCGCACAATATCGCGAAAGCCACGTACAGAGCGGACCAGATCCAGGCTTGCGTGTGCAAACGCAAATATGGTTCCAGGACGAAGGGGTAGCTGAAGAGAGCGAGGAACGATCCGAAATTAGACAGCGCGTACAATCGCCACGGCGATTTCTTAGGATCACTCAGCGCGAACCAGCGTTGCAGTAATGGGCCGGTGGAAGAAAGGAGCAGATACGGCGGGCCGACAGTCGCAGTCAGTAGCAGCAGGATGTGGCCGGAAGGATCCGTCGACGATGCCGGCTTCCAGATGTCCGCGCGCGGAAGAATCGGCAGAAACAGAAGCGATGAAGCCAGCAGCGCGAGATGCACGGAGGTCTGGATTCGCAGAGTGGGGCGCGAGCCCAGCCAATGGGCATACGCGTATCCGCCGAGCAGCAGGGCTTGGAAGAACAGCAGGCAGTTGGTCCACACCGCCGGCCCGCCTCCGAACCAGGGCAGGACGTAGCGCCCCATCATGGGCTGCACTTGGAACAGTAGAAAGGCGCTGAGGAAGATGGTGGCGGGGATGCGGATAGCGTGCGATCGTTGCCACACTCGGTTAGAGTCTAGCAGACGACTACGGCTTGATGGACATCTGGTTGCTGACTTTGGTTCTAGTGCCGACGACTTGAATGGCCTTGGACATGACCGCTTTCTTTTCGTCTTCGGAATGAACCGGGCCTTTGAGCGTCACCAAACCGTTCTGGCTAATCACTTTCAGGTTGCGCGCTTCGGTGGAGAGCGACTTATCCGCGAGGATCGCTTGATGGACTCTCGTGGCTAGATTGCGATCCGCGGCATTGGGTGTCCGCTGGCCGCTCTGGGCGAACACGGCGCCACTGAACATTATTGGTAGAAAATATCGCAGGAACTTCATTTCTTTTTCGAGTCTAGCACGCCGTCTCTTCCGAGCGACACAACTTCCGGAACTGCTCCCGGCCGATGTCGATAAACGTATGGGTGCCCCCAGGGGTCTGGTCCGATGTCTTTATCGACATAAGGGCCGTTCCAGCCTGCGATGCCGGGGTTTGTTTGGAGGGCGTTGAGTCCTTGGCTGGTGGATGGATAGTCGCTCTTACTGCCGCACTCTGTGCTTGCCCAGGCTCCATTGGCTGAACGTGAATAGAAATGGCGAATAGTGTCACTAGCACGGCCCAAAGCACGGCTTTCACGATGCGGCTCATGTCATCAAGACGGCCGGATCGGCCAAAACGACGAAAGAGTCAAATCACCCAGCGACGCGCTGCCGAAACCCGACTTCTGTTTCCTTCGTCTTTAATTTCAGGAAGTTAAACACTTGGCAGCGCAACTGCTGTATACTGAATGTGTTCTTCTAGTTAGGACGAGGAGGCGTTAATGGAAGGTTTGTTTCAGCCCATGCACCTGCTGGTGATTCTGATCGTCGGCTTGTTTGTGTTTGGTCCCAAGAAGCTGCCCGAGTTGGGCAAAGGCCTGGCCGAGGGCATTCGTGGGTTCAAAGACGCGATCAAGGAAAACACCGCCGAGAAGACGGACAACGAGAAGAAGTAGGTCAATTCCAGTTCTTCAGACTTGGCCAGATCTCTTTGAGCGGGCGCTTCAACCCTCGACAGTAGAACACGTCGAAGTGCTCATACGGCATGGAGTATGGGTGATAGAGTTCTCCGGCCTTTTCCACTGACGTAAAGTTTGCCTCGAGTCTTTCCTTGCGATCATCCATCACGATTACGCTTTCGCCCGTGTAATCGCGTGGTCCCCAAAGAAAATAGTTTTGATGGCCGCTGATGGCTTTCGGCAGGCCATACTTTTGTCCGAACAGGTCGATGGCGCCGGCGTAGAGGTGCACCAGGAGCTTGGCGACTGCGATTGCAGCCAGGACGAACGTTGCGTTCCTTGGCAGCTTGATACAACCATAGCTCAACAACCGACTCACTCAGTCTCAGAGCCCGTGAAAAAATTTGCGAAAGGCACCGACTCCCTCACGGTCGCGGTTCGGTAGCGCCGCGTTGGGTTACAGGCCTTTGGCGATGTACAAATCTGATTGGATCAGCACGAAATTGTAGGCGTAGGCGCGGCCATCTGGGGCGATGAACAGATGGTGGACTTCGAGCACCGGCTGTGTAGGGTGAATTTCCTTCCACAGAGTTTTCTGGCCGGTTGCGACATCGAGAACTGAGACTGTAATTTTGTCGCTGTTTTCCCGATCGGGACGGACGTACAGCGAATGGCTATCGGCTCTCCATCCCACTGCGGTTTCGTCAGAGCTGATGCCGCGCAATGGTTGCGGCGGACCGCCATCTACTGGATAAATGGTCCAGCCTCGACCGGGTCCGGGACTCAGGAACAGCTTGTGATCGGGAGACAGGAAGTAAATGGTGGCATCCGGAATTCCTTCGGGACAGACGGGCCGCAAATTGGCTTTTTGGCTATCGAACGCGAAGCATTGATATTTTTTTCCAGGATAGTACCCGACTACCATGTATTGATCCTGGCCGAGCCAGCCAAAAACGTTGGCTGGGGAAACGCCTGGAGCTTTGATTTCCACGGGCTCGCCGGGTCCAGTGGGAAGCAACAGGAATCGGCGCGATCCGTCCTGGTTGAGAACGTAGCCCGAAATCCATTTGCCATCCGGCGACAATTTGTAAGCGTGGCCATCGCCGATGCGTACGGGCGGAGAACCGTCGGTCTTACGGAGATATAGGCTGCCCTTGGAATCTCCAGTTTCACCACTCACGTTCGCGATAATCATTTGGCCATCATCGGAAATGCCGGCGACGGCGCCGGAATCCAAGCAGGATAGGTCGCGCTCTTCTTTATCTCCGGGCGCGATTCCCAGAATTCCGAACTCGGAGAATCCGGTGCTCATCAGCGCCTCCCCTTTGCGCGAAATGTCAAAGAACCTCACGCGCTCGGGTAGACTCAAGGCCACGCGGCGATGTCCTTGCATGTCGACCGCGTACACCATTCCTTTTTCGCCGATGTTAAAAGAGCGGAACCAGATCTCGTTGCCTTTTGCAGACCAGACCAAATCAGTATCCTCGCCGGTGGCGTTCTGGCCGGAGACTTCGCCTAAATAGTGCGGTTTCCCTCCGGTGCGGTCGGCGACAAATAGACCGATTGCAGTACCTTTCACGCGATTTACGAATGCCACGCGGTTGCCATCTTGTGAGACTCGAACCACCCATAGTGACCACGGAACATCTTCGACCAGAACATGTCCGATGGGGTATTCGAGGCGTGTGTGACCGTTGACCCGACGCAGCACCGCCAGTGATTCGCCATCCGGCGACCAGTCGGCGGCCATTACGTTGTCGAGCAGCGGCCGGCTTTGACCCCCGGAAATGGAAACCACCGACAATCGAGAGCTGTTGTTGTCGCCATAAGGCTCTGTAAAGAGCGTCAACTGCTGCTTGGAGGAAACGGAGCCAAAGTCGCCGTTGATTCCCAGATCCCTGGACTCCGGGCTGCCGGGAACGGCGAGGTAAATCCGGTTGGGCCCATGGTCCCAACTGGCTTCATAGACGATGTTGCCGTCGGGAGTGAATCGAGCGCGCGCTACCCAGCCTTTGCGGAACGTGATTTTCTGGAATTCCGGTGGAGCGCGATGCAGAGTGCGGTCGCGCAGGAAGAATCCGGCGGCGAACAGCACGGCGGCTGCGACGAGCACGGCCACGGACCAGATCCATCGTTTTTGTGATGGGCGCTTGGTGGAGATAGCGGGCTGGACGCCGGTAATGCTGACGCCGGTGATGGAACGGAGAGCAAATGCCAAATCGGCCGCGGATTGAAAGCGCTGCTCGGGACGCTTTTCGAGACAGCGGCGAACGATGGTGGCGAGCGCTGGTGGAAGTTTCCCCAGCTCTCCGTCGAACTCGGGAGGCTCCGCGTTTAGAACCGCGTGCATGGTTTCGACGCTGGTGGACGCTTGAAATGCGCGGCGTCCAGTGAGCAATTCGTAGAGCACGGCGCCGAAGCTGAAAATGTCGGAGCGCGCGTCCACGGGTTCGGCTCGCACTTGTTCCGGCGACATATATCCAGCGGTGCCGAGCACGGTTCCAGGTTGGGAGAGCGCCATGGTGGCGGTGTTTTCGCCGGTTGAAGTGGGAGCTTGTTTGGCAAGTCCGAAATCGAGGATTTTCACCTGGCCGGCGCGCGTGACCATGATGTTTTCCGGTTTCAGATCGCGGTGCACGATGCCGAGCGCGTGCGCGGCCGCCATACCATCCGCAATTTGGCCGGCGAGTTCGATCGCTTTGCGTACCGGCGCGGGACCACGGTTGATGATCGCCCGTAGCGGCTCGCCGTCCACGAGTTCGGAGACAATGTAGGCGCGGCCGTTGTCGGCCCCGATGTCGTAAATGGCGACGATATTGGGATGATTCAGGGCCGCGAGTGCGTGGGCTTCCTGTTCAAAGCGAGCGCGGCGGGAGGCGTCCGCGGAGACGTCGGCCGGGAGGATTTTGATCGCGACGGTGCGGTGCAAACGCTCATCGCGCGCGCGCCATACTTCCCCCATGCCGCCTTCGCCGAGTTTGTCGAGGATTTCGTAGTTGCCTAGTCGGCGGGGGGCTGGGGATTGGGGGCTAGGGACTGGAGGGTTGTCGGGCATCGGGCTAGCGGTTGTATTTTGGCGTGGGGCCGCGGAGGGCTTCCCACACTTTGTCGCAACCCTGTAGGGTTTCGGGGTCGAGTGGACCGTCGGACAATACTTTCAAATTCTGTTCCAGATGATCTAAGCGCGAGGCGCCCAGGATTATACATTCTACTGGAGTGTGATGATAAATCCAATTGAGGGCCAGGCTCACCAGCGAGCGGCCGGCTGAGGCGGCGATGCGCTGCAATTGATCCACTGCGTCGAAATCGGCCTGATGCCAGTAGCGGTCCAGATACATGCGGTTGTTGTCGAAGCGGGTGCCTGGGAGTGGAGCGTCGCGGCGCTGCTTGCCGGTTAGAAGGCCGCCGGCCAACGGATTGTAGACCACGTTCGAGATGCCGAAGCGCTTGGACATTGGCAGATATTCTTGCTCAATGCCGCGCGCGATCAGGTTATACATGGGCTGCGCGACATAGGGCGGCTGTTCCCCTTTTCGGCCGGCTATCCAGAGCATTTCTACCATCTGCCAGCCGCTGTAATTGGAGCTGGCGAGATAGCGCACTTTGCCTTGCCGCACCAGTTCATTCATGGTGTCGAGGGATTCTTCGATGGGCACGGCGTAGTCCGGGAGGTGGAGATAATACAAGTCCAGATAATCGGTGTTGAGGCGGCGCAGACTGTCATCGATAGCGCGAAAAATAGCGCCTCGCGAGAGGCCGGCCATGTCCACGCCATCGCCCATCTTGTTGCGGACTTTGCTAGCGAGAATGAAGTGCTGGCGGCGGCCTTCGAGCAAGCGCCCCAGCATTTCCTCAGAAGCGCCGATGTTGTAGACGTTGGCGGTGTCCAGAAAATTGATCCCGGAGTCGGCGCAGAGGTCGATCATGCGGCCGGCGGATTCGAAATCGGTCTGGCCGCCGAATGTCATGGTTCCGAAGCAGATGCGGGAAACATCTAGGCTGGTCTGTTTTAAAGTAACGGTATCCATCGCGAGATTTACCCAATAACATGATACGTTGAGAGTGTAAGTGAACGAGCGACTCGAAGAACCCAGAACAGAGGAAACAGTTCCGGAACTCCCACCCGATGCCGCGGCGGAGGAGACTCCGAAAGCTCAAGCGTGGGGGGGCCCGTCCTGGCTGCGGATGGCCTACGCGTTGGAATTTCTGCTGGCGATGATGGCCATCTTCACGGTTTGGAGCGAAGTGGGCGGGCAAGGCCATATGGATCTGCTGCCCTGGTACATCAAGCTGGGATGTTCGCTGTCGCTGGCCTGGTGCTCGGTGCGGTTTACGGCGGCAATTGTGGAGCACGAGCGCGCTTGGAACCAGCACACGGCGATTTGGTTCATAGGGATGATCCTGGTGGCGATCGCGATGGGCGGCATCACTTACTACTATCATCTCCACGAGGTTCCCGATGAGCCGGACAATGAGGACAATACGTCGACCTCGATCATCGTGCCGGAATGGCGAGGAAAAATTGCGGGGACACGTCTGCTCCCGTTAGAGCTTGAAACGCCCACGGACTTTAGCCCGGCATGTCCCCGAATTTTTTGTGATCGAGAAAACGGCTGAGACGGGGTTCGGGCGATGGACTGCTCCACAGATCGCGTTGTCGATCGAATACAAGAATGAGGTAATGCAGGAGATCCGGGCGGCGGCTGCGGCGAGTTTGCGGCAGTTCGCTGGTGGAGGGCTGGACGTGGGCGGCGTCCTGTTTGGTACGCACCAGGGCGATTTCCTACGCATCTTGACCTGGCGCCCGATTGCTTGCGAGCATGCCGAAGGACCGAGCTTTTGTCTTTCCGCCGATGACCGGCGCGAACTGGTGCGCCAGCTTCTTGCGGCTAAACAAGATCCGGAGCTGCAGTCGCTGCAACCGGTGGGCTGGTTCCTGTCGCATATGCGCAGCGATATTTCCCTGAGCGCCGCCGACATCGAGATTTTTGACGGATATTTTGGAGAACCGTGGCAAGTGACGCTGGTGCTTTTGCCGGCGGCAGAGGGTGCGGCGCAGGCGGGATTTTTTGTGCGCGAAGCGGGAGGCACACTGCGGGCCGCGTCGAGCTACCAGGAGTTCAGCATCGAAGCGCCGGCCGCGAAGCCGCCGAGGCCGAATTATTTCAGATGGCTTTGGGCGATCCCTACTTTGCTCGCGATGGTCCTGGCGGGAGTGTTGATAAAACCTTCGCATCCCGAGCTTGTTAGTCCAGGGATCTTTCTTCGAATTCAAGGTGACGGGCCGACGATCGAGATCAATTGGGATGCTAAGTCGGCTTCCGTGCGTGGGGCCAAACGGGCGGAGATGGAAATTCAGGACGGCGGGGCTTGGCATGTCCAATTGGCCGGTGCGCAGCTTAGTGCCGGCAAGATGAGTTGGCAACGGCACGGAAGTGACGTGCAGGTTCGGATGACTGTCTATCCGGCTGGTGGCGGCGCGGTCCGGGAGTCTGCACGTTTGGCTATTGCGACTGTTGCGGCGCCGCAGCCTCGGGATCCAGCGCCAGATACGCATGCTGAGGAGTTGAAGAAGTTGAATGAGGAGCTCCATCAGGAAAGAGTGCGGTCCGACAAGTTGCAGAATATGGTAAAGATTTTGGAGAATCGGCTGGAGATTGATACGGGGCGGGGGAAATAAGAAGCACCGACTCCCTCACGGTCGCGGTTCGGCTCCGCTACCGAGCCGCGAGCGTAAGCGACCGGTGCTTTTTTTATTTGAAATACGGGTCGGGCTCGGGGATGGCTGCGCCATCTTTGCGTGGGGACGAGGCGCCGTAGTTCACCTTCGCTGCTGAGTCGTGCATGACAACTTGTCCGCCGCCGACATAGCCGGAGAATGCGCCGACAACAGTGAGACGATGGCCGCGCTTGGAGAGTTCGTCGCGGGTGGATTCGGGGACGCGCGCTTCTATCCACAGATCGCCGCAGCCGCCCACCACATGCTTATTGAAGCGCGGCGCTTCGAGCGCGGCTTGGATGTTCATTTTGTGATCCACGATGTTCGAAACCAACTGAGCCTGGGCCTGGGCCTGGTTCGAGCCGCGCATGATGCCGAAGCCGATGTGCAGATTGCCGCGCTCCATGAATCCGGGAATGATGGTGTGGAAGGGGCGCTTGCGGGGGGCGAGCGCGTTGGGATGGGTGGGATCGAGCGAGAAGGCGCCGCCGCGATCATGCAGCAGAAATCCCATGCCATTTACTGCGATGCCGGAACCCCAGATGTCGGAGATGCTTTGAATGAAGGAGACGATGTTGCCGTCTTTATCCACCACGCTCAAGTATGTGGTGTTGCCGTGACCCGGGTCCGCGGGATTTCCTGGCTCCACGTCGCAGTTGGCTTTCTCACGGTTGATTAGGGCTGCGCGCTGTTTGGCGTATGGCTTTGAGAGGAGCCCGGCCAACGGAATGGATGCCTGGCGCGGATCGGCGATGTAGCGCTTCATATCCGTGTACGCCAGCTTCTGTGCTTCGATCTCGATGTGGAGAGCCTCGGGGCTATCTTGCGTATAATCGCTGAGCGGGAAATTCTCCATGATGTTCAGCATCTCGATGGTTCCGGCTCCCTGGCCATTGGGCGGAAGCTGATACACCTTCCAATCGTGATACTCGGTGGATATCGGCTGCACCCATTCGGATTGAAACTCGCGCAGATCGTCGGCGGTCATGGTGCCGCCGAGTTTGCGGGACGTTTCGAGGATTGCTTCGCCAATCGGTCCGCTGTAGAAGGCTTGGGCGCCCAGTTCGGCGATCAGGTGGAGTGCGTGCGCCAAACGTGGATTGCGGAAAATCTCTCCCACTTTCGGTGCGTGGCCATCGGGCATGTACAAATCGCGCGAGGCGCCTTCCAGCTTGGAGCTGGAGTTTTCCCAATCCCATTGGATGAGCTCGGTAACGGGAAAACCATTTTCGGCGTAATAGATGGCGGGCTTGAACAAGTCGCGCCACGGGAGGCGTCCGAAACGCTTGTGCAGTTTTTCCCAGCCATCCACGCAGCCGGGCACGGTGACGCTGTTAATGTTGGTGGACGGGAGACTGGAGAGGCCCTGTTTCTTAAGATAGTCGATAGTCAGGCCTTTGGGGGCCCAGCCGCTGGCGTTGATGCCAGCGAGCTTGTCTGTTTTCGAATCCCAAATCAGGGCGAACAGATCGCCGCCGGGACCGTTCATCATGGGTTCCACCAGGCTGAGCACGGCATTGGCGGCGATGGCGGCATCCACGGCCGAACCTCCACGAGCCAGAATCTGCGCGCCGGCCTGGGACGCGAGCGGCTGCGCGGTGGCGACAATCCCGCGGCGGGTGATCACCATGGAGCGAGCCTGGGTGCGATCTTGCGCGGTCGCGAGGGCGGGGAAGGACATGAGGATGAACCAGAGACGAGGACGCAGCACGAGGGACTATTTTACATTAAGCGCGTCTGTAACACGAAGGGTAGGGTCGAATTCTTTGGCCGCGGATGAACGCGAATGAACGCTAATAAAAAACTGCTGGCGTGGATTGTTTTTGCGCCGCTGTGCTTTGGGCAGACTTGGATTGACGAGTATGTGCGGGAAGCTGGCGCGATGAATAAGGTTTGTGGGGCGAAAGAGTGGGCTGGGTGCCGGGATCGTTTGTTGCGGTTGGAAGAGTTGTTGGATGGGCGCGTGGATATTGTTTATCGGCTGGCTAAGGCGGAAGCGATGCTGGGCGATAAGGATGCCGCTTTGCGGGGGCTGATGGTCTATTCGAAGAGTGGGCTTACGTTTGCCGATCCGGGGGCGGCTGCTGAATTTGTATCGTTGAAGAATAGTCCGGAGTTCGCGGCTGTTCTCGATCGGGTTAAGGCGGCACGGGAGCCTCGCTCCGCTAGCCAACTATTTCTGACTCTGCCGGAGGCGGATCTGATCGCGGAAGACATTGCTTATGATTCTCGCGGTGACAGATTATATATCAGCAGCGTTCGGCACTCGAAGATTCTTGAGATTGATCGGCATGGTTCCAGTAGGGAATTTGCTCGGGGCGCGTGGCCGATTCTGGCGTTGGGTGTGGATTCGAAGCGGAGAATTTTATGGGCCTCTACTGCCGCGATGCCGGAGGGGATCGGATTTCGGAAAGAGGACGAGGGGCGATCCGCCCTTTTGAAATATTCGTTGGATACTCGGGTGCTGCTGAAGCGTTACGATCTGGCGAATGACGCTAAGCACTCGTTGGGAGACATGACCATTAGTGCCGAGGGGGATGTCTACGTATCGGATGGCGAAGGTGCGGTCTACTGGGTGGATCACGTCAAAAACACGTTGGGAATTCTGGTGCCGAAGGGCGTCTTTCATTCTCCGCAGACGCCGGCGCTGAGTGCGGACGGAAAGCGGCTTTTGGTCCCAGATTATTCGCGTGGGATCAGCACCGTGGATCTAGCAACCAGGCAGGTGAAGCTGCTGGAGCATCCCAAGGAATTGTCGCTGGGCGGAATCGATGGCATGTACTTGGCAGGACGGACGCTGATCGCGATTCAGAACGGAACTGCGCCCGAGCGGCTGATTCGCATGACCCTGGATGCTGCGTTGACGCGCGTTCTGGAGTGGGAGACGATTGAGGCGAATTGGACTGGGCTGGGAGATCCGACGCATGGCGTGGTGGTGGGGGACCAGTTTTATTTCATTGCGAATTCCGGATGGGATCGGATGGCGGATGATGGCTCGCTTAAGCCGGGTGCTACGTTTGAGCCGGCCACCATCCGTCAGATGCGCGTGGATGCGAAGGCTACTTCACCTCAAAGATGACGGTCCGCGGGTCGTGGTTGACCTCCAGGTGCAGGACATATTGGCCTGGCGGAAGCGGGCTGGTGATCCATTTCCCGTACATGGTGGAGCGAGCCACGTCGTCGAATGCCTGTACGGTTGCGCCGTTGCGGTCCACGATCTTGCCATTGACCGGCGCGGAACTGCCTCGCACAGGTGTTGCGATGAACAGCGTTCCATTATGGTTCACCTCGACGTAAACGCCACTTTCCGGGCCGAACATCGCGGGCCGTCCCGGACCTTTACCTCGGAGGGCTTCCAGGTCGTTCGGGCTGCCCATCAGGGTGAGACGATATTCGCGATCCTGTGAAGCATCGACAAATTCAAAGAGCACGTCGTCTCCGAGTGCGGCGTTGTGGTGATAGAGCCACTGATCGAAGGGATACGCTTCGGTTACGCCACCGCCCTCTTCGGCGGGACGCTGCCGTTTTTCGCTCGGATGCGATTCGATTTCGTCCGGAGGGCCGTAGGTGATGTAGATCCGTCCGCGATCGGTGCTGGAACCTTGCAGCCGCTCGGAAGCGAAGTGTTGGTTTGCAAAGGCGATGCGGCGGTAATGTTCTTCCTTGAATTCGTTCTGAGGCGTGCCCGGTGTTGGATCACGGCGAAGCCAGAATTGATCTACGAAGTGAGCGCACTCCGCCTGGTCGCTTAGATGTTCAAACGCCTGGCGTTCTGGTTGCGTGATGATATATGCGACATCTTGGTTAAGCCAGTTTGCGTAGGTCGGGCTGCCTCCGCAGACGCTGGCGCTGACGGATGATTGCGCCGGAGTTGAGGCGGCGGGCGTTTGCGCCCACACTGGCCGCGTTGCGGTCGCCAAATAGATGAGCGGTAGCGCGGCCAAAATCAGCACAGCTAATGCTCGGTGGTTCGCGGGCCGCGAAAGCTCGCGTGTTTGATCGAGGACGCGGTCGATTCTGCGCATCCTGGTTTGACGATTTGCCATAGGTACTCCTTCCCATTGCACGCGGCGGGGCGTGCGTTCAATAAAACTGAGCAATGCTTCGGCGTACTTGACTCGATCTTCAACTGCGGCAATGGCTGCGTCGTCCGAGGCATGCTCGGCGAGGTCGGCTAGCTCGGCCTTTAGCCACCAAGCCAGCGGATGGAACCAGGCCACGCTTCGATAGATGGAGGCGGCCAGTTGCCGTAAAGGGTCATGCCGCGCGACATGGCCTTGTTCGTGGGCCTTCACGGCTCGCAATTTGGATGCCGGCCAGTGGCGCCAATCGGGCGGCAGGATCACTACCGGCCGGACGGTGCCCACTGTGATGGGCACTCGCACCAAGTCCGATTCGCGAATGTTGCCTTCCACTAAGCCGCTACCGTGCACCAGCCGCGCGCTGAGGCGCAATCCAAGCAGCAGGCGGAACAACATGGTGAGTGCGATCAATAGCCAAGAGATGGCGGCGATGTCGGTGGCTCTCGGATAATATGATTTGCGCGCGCTAGCGTTGGAATGAGGCACCGCTGGAAGTTCGAAGGCCGGCTGAGTCTGCGGCTTCCGACTATCTTCTTGTGCGAAAAACCTCGGTACGGGGATGGAAAGGCGCGGAGCCAGCGGTGCGGCTAGCGGCATCAGAAGCGCGGCTGCCAGGACGATGGTCCACGCGGTCAGTTTTATTTGCGCGTTTTTGATCCGCGCGGCCCACAACAGAGCGCCGACAGCGCCTGCCAAGATGGTGGTGCGGATGGACCATTCCGCGAGCGCTAGTAGAATTGTTTCCGACATTATTTACCTCCCGGCTTCTTCGATCCTATACGGCGCGCCAGTTGTTGCAGTTCTTTTCGGCTTACCATGTCGTTGTCAACCAGCCCGACCAGCAGTTCCTCCAGAGAACCGCCGCAGAAGCGGTCAATAATCTGTTTGGCGGCCTGTGCCGCTACATTGGTGCGGGGTTCAGACGCGCGGTATAAGTAGGTGCGGCCATCCACTTTGTGGGTGACGTAGCCTTTCTGGGAGAGGCGCAGCAGGAGCGTGCGCACTGTGGTTTCTTTGAGTGGACGGTCGGCCGCCGATAAAGCTTCGCGGCATGCCGAGACGGTGCAGCCGGGGTTGCGCCACACGTAGTCCATGACTAATTGTTCGAGTTCGCTGAGCCGTTTTCGTATCACTAGCTACAGAGTGTAGCACTACAGTCTGTAGTGTGCAAGAGAAATCTTAGCCCTTCGAACCGATGAGCTGAACAACTGAATAACCGAACAACGGGCAGCCCGTGCTACATTGAGCTTTCGTCCACGATTTTGCATGTCTGTACAGATCCTATTGCAAGGTAAGATTTTAGGCACCGAGGAATTCCTGCTGGCAGGGTCGCCGGAAGAGCCGCTTTTTGCGGGGCGCCTGCGCTGGGTGAATTTGCTGAGCGAGGTGTTGCCGCGTGCGTTAATCGGGGAGCTGGGGCTGTCCAAAATGCTGCTGGGTTCGAGCGGCGGGGAACAGTTCCTGGTGGTACTTCCGCAAGAGGTGCGGCCTCAGGCGGAGGAATTTCTCAGTGCCGCGCGCGCCGATATCGAGCGCTTGAGTCAGGGACGTTTGCGGTTGCTCTGGGCGATCACGGAGAATCTGGGTGATTGGACCGTGGTTCGCAAGCGTTTGAACGATGAGTTCGATAGCAAGCAGAATACACCGCTGGCTGCTACGGGCTTGCCGGAAACTGCAGAGATTTCCGATTCTGATCCGGCGTATTTTGAAGAATTGGGACGATCGCTACGCGATGCGGCGACGGTGGGTTGGTCGCCGGATTCGCCGGGCAAGATCGAAGTGGGAAGCGGGAAGCATACCTGGACCATAGGCACTTCGCCGGATTCGGTACCGTTGGCGAGGCATACCGCGCTTACGGACGATGGCCATCACTCGGCCACTGCGCCGGTGCTGGCCGCGCGTGCCGAAGGCTGTGCGGTGTGGGGAGTGCTGCGCGGGGATGTGGATAGCTTCGGCATCCGGGTGCGGCGGCTGCAAAGCATTGAGGAGCACGTTCAGCTATCGGTTTTGTACAAGCAATTTTTCGCGGGCGAAGTAGAAGTGCTGTGTTCGCTGCCGGAGTTCTGGCGCAGGCTGAACCTGCTGCACACCGGCGGGGACGATTTTGCTGTGTACGGGGCTTGGGATGCGTTGATTGCATTCGCGCGGGAACTGCAGCGGCTTTTCCATCGTTTTACCGAAGAACATCTGAAAGATTTTCCCGGAGCGGAAGGCAAAACTATCACCATGGCGCTAGCGCTGGCGCCGGAACTCGGGACGCCGCTCGGATCGGTTTATGAGAGGGCGCTGGATAAGTTAGAAATTGCGAAATCCGCCGATAAGGATTGCTTCAACCTGTTGGGGAGGACGCTGGAATGGAAGCAGCTTGGAGACGCGGCCGAATTGAAGGATGAATTGACGGCGATGGTGCGGCAGTTTGGTATTGCGCCACAATATATACGGGATTTGTGCGGAATATATCGCGAGACAAAACGAGCGCCGGGAGCGAAGCGAGTGGAGCGGCCGTGGCGGTTTCACCGGCGGTTGTATCGCATATTGGGAAGCTCGCGGTCGCGTGATTTTCAAAAGGCGCGCACCAGCTTGATTGCGGATCTGGTTGGAAAGAATCCGGTGAATTTGAAGTTGCGGCCCTCGGGCCGCGTAGCGTTAGAATGGGCGAGATTGTCCATTGAAGGAATGACGTAAGAAAACGAGGTTGGCATGGCGGAAACGACGCAGCAAGAACCACGCAATCAAGAAGGCAAGCGAGAGGGCCGAGGTGCGCCCGGGGGCGGTGGTGGGCGAGAGGGCGGCCGGGGTGGTCCGCATGGCGACCGCGGTGGTCCACATGGCGACCGTGGCCGAGGCGATAGAGGCGGCGGAGACAGGGGCCGATTCGAAGGTCCGCCCGAGATCGATATTGAGAAGCTGATCTCAGACCCGCTGTATCTGGACAACCAGGCGCACGGCGTGGTCAGCCGGATGCGCGACATGGATTCCGGTACCAAGAGCCAGTTGCGGCGTCTATACAACGCGGTGCGACGGGCAGTGCGTGCGCCGGAAAGTGAGCGCCAGCAGCAGTTCGTGATGTTGCGCGCGCGCCTGGCGTATACCATCGCGCGGCATTCCCTGCGCAGCCTGGATTCGCTGGAGAAGCTGCTGCTGCAAGTGACGCGCAAGAACGATGCCAAAGGCTACGAGCGTTTCCGCGATCTTTTCGAAGCGATTGTCGCCTATAACGAGTAACGAGCAACAAGAAACGAGAAAACGGATTTCGATGAGTTCGCATACAGCGCAAACAGAATTGAAGTTGATTGGAAAATTGCTCCTTGAAGGAGATATCACTTGCCAGACGGGACTCCACATTGGGGCCGGCAAGGGGTCGCTTGAGATCGGCGGCGCGGACAATCCGGTGGTTAAAGATGCTTTCGGGTTGCCCTATATTCCGGGTAGCTCGCTACGCGGCAAGCTGCGATCGATGCTGGAACAATCCACGGGAATGGCGGTGCCATCCGAGCTAGTTTATCTTTCTAAGCGCAAGGGCCAGGAAGTTCGGATTCACCAGAGCGACCGGCCGGACGACGACATTTGCCTTTTGTTCGGGCGCAGTCCGGGCCGCATGGACCGGGTGAGCGGCGAGCCGCTGGAATCGAGCGTGGCCACTCCGGCGCGGCTAACCATGTACGATGCGCCGTTGATTCCGGAAAGCATCACCCCGCAGATGCGCGAGAACATGGACGACGAATTGACCGAGGTGAAAAGCGAGAATGCCATCGATCGCATTACATCGCAAGCCAATCCGAGGACTTTGGAGCGCGTTCCGGCGGGAGCGCGGTTTCATTTTCGCATCGTGATGGACGTGCTTTGTCCGGAGGATCGTGAGCTGCTCTCGCGGCTGGTGGAGGGCTTGCGTTTACTCGAAGACGACAGCCTGGGCGGTGGCGGATCGCGCGGCAGCGGACGAGTGGCGTTGTCGAACTTGAAGCTGGCCTGGCGCGGCCGGAGTTTTTATGCCTCCGGAGCGGCCGAGCAGGAGCTGCTTGCCGGCGCCGATCTGGGTGCCTTGCAGGGATTGGTGACGGGCGCCGATTTTGCGGACAAGCTCGTTGAATAGCATGTCGCCAGCCGGTTCCAGCAGCAGCTTTTCCGTACGATTTCGCCCCGCAGGACCATGGCGCTTCGGACCAGATTCCGGGGCGCGGGATCGCGTGGATCTGATATATCACAGCGACGCGGTTTTTTCAGCGGTGTGCGCCGCGATGTCGCAATTGGGGTTGGCACAAGAATGGCTGGAAGCCACGGCGCGATCGGAAACGGGGCCGGCTGCACGCTTCAGCTCCTTCTATCCGTTCCAGGGGCACACGCTGCTGGTGGTTCCACCGCGCAGTATCTGGCCGCCGCAGGAGGTTTCCACTAAGATCCGCTGCAAAGGCGCGCGCTTTGTTCCGCTGCCGGTGGTGGAAGGGCTGCTGGGTGGGAAGGGAATCGACGAGAATCGCTGGGCCGTGGATGGCGAAAGCGAATGCCTGATCCCGCACGATGCGGGGCGCGGACCTTTTCGCATCGCGCTGCGATCGAACGCGAGTGTCGATCGGCTGGAAGGCGGCAAGGTGGAATCGCACGTCACTGCGTGTCTCGAGTTTGCGCAGAACGCAGGTCTCTGGACGGTGGTGCAGTTTGCGGACGAAGCGGCTCGCGAGAAATGGGAAGCGCCGGTGCGCAGCGCATTTCTGCTGCTGGCGGATTCCGGTTTCGGTGGAGAGCGCTCGCGCGGTTGGGGACGGTCTGAAAGGCCGGAATGGCAGCCGTGGACTCCGCCCGCTGCGCCCGAATCGGCGGAAGAATCGCCCGAGCACGCGCATTGGCTGCTGTCGCTCTATCTACCATCCGGGGACGATCTGGTGGATTGGAAGCGCGGGAGCTATGCGACACTCACGCGAAGCGGCCGGATTGAAAGTAGCGCGCGCTGGGGCGAGATAAAATCGCCGACGTTGATGATTGCGGAAGGATCCGTATTATTGGCGGGCGCTCCAGAACTGCGCGGTGCTGCACGCGACACGGCGCCTGAGGGATTTCCGCATCCGGTGTATCGCGCGGGATTTGCCGTAACGGTTCCGATTCCTTGGCGGGCGGCTGCATGAGATACCGGCTTACTTGCCTGACTCCTACGCTGGTTGGCGACGGACAGCGGTTAGCGCCGATCGATTACATGGTGTGGAAGGACCACGTCAATGTTCTGGATCAGAAGCGCATTTTTCGCCTGCTGGCAAAAGGTCCGCGGCTGGATAGTTATTTGAGCCAGCTAAAAAAAGCCGAGAAGCTGGACTTCGCATCGTGGGGCGGCTTTGCGCAGAATTACGCCGGGCGGCGAATTCCATTCGAGGATGCGAGTTCGGCGCAATATTGGGAAAAAACGCGCGCGGAGAATTTGTTTATTCCCACTTTCAGTACCGGTCCCAGCGGGCCGTATCTGCCGGGAACGGCCATCAAGGGCGCGCTCAGAACCGGAGTGGTGCACGGCAAGCTGACGCCGAAGTTAATGAGCGATCTTTCGGCACGCGTGGGTTCAGAAGGCCGGTTGCCGCGCAATCCGGGACGCGCTGTGGAAGAAGGCGCACTGGGAGTGGGCGGCGCGGATGCGATGCGACTAATCTCCGCGTCCGATTCCAAAACGGTGCAGGAAAGCGTCTTCAAGATTTTTCTGCTGCGCGCATCCACGCTGGAACCGCGCGGCACTGGAAAGTTCGAACTGGCGTGGAAACAGATTCCGGGACGCAATGTGAAACGGTTGGAAGATGCTACGCCGGTGTTCGCGGAGATGGCCGTGCCGGGGACGGCATTCGAGGGTGACTGGCGGGAGAAGGCGCCGCGAAACAAGCATGCGATGGACGTCCGGGCGATGTTGGGTTTGGTGAATGCCTATGCGGAGCAGTTACTGCAACTGCAGAAGCAGTACGCGGAGTGGACGGGCCTAGGAGTCTTAAAGACAAATCTGGAGCGCCTCGAATCGAAGCTCGGCGAGGTTCGGCAAGGGGGCCACGGATGCGTGTTGCCGCTGGGCTGGAGCGCGGGATTCTTGTCCAAGGTAGCGACTCTCGACACACAGGACGAGGCTGCGCGGCAGATCTTGCGGCAAGTGGGATTCTACGCGAAAGCGATTCAGTCCGGGCTGCCGTTTCCGAAGACGCGGAAGATTGTCTTTTTGGGGAACCAGCCGGCTACTATCGCCGGGTTTGTGCATTTGGAGATTGTCGGGGCGAACTGAGGACGCAGTTGGCAGGCGGAAGCGCCTGCCCCACGATTTAGAGCAACTGGCAGGCTTCTTCGAAGTCCAGGCGCACATTGCGCGGGAACAGTTTCGAATGGTCGCCGTACCCCAGATTGCATAGGAAGTTCGACTTCCATGTTGAGGATGGAAAGAACTCAGCATCCACTTTGGCGTTGTCAAAGCCGGACATCGGACCGCAATCCAATCCTAGCGCGCGGGCGGCCAGAATGAAATAACCTCCCTGGAGGCTGCCGTTGCGCATAGCCGTGGTTTGAATCAACTCCGGCGAGCTGGAAAAAATTCCCCGCATGGCGGGGTTGTTGGGGAAGAGCCTGGGGACATGCTCGTAGAATTTCGAGTCGTAGGCGACGATTGCGGTCACCGGCGCCTGCATCGTTTTGTCAACATTCGCCGCCATGAGTGCAGGTTTCAATCGCTCTTTGGCCTGCGGCGTTCGCAAAAAAGCAATGCGCGCCGGGGATGAATTGGCGCTGGTCGGCCCCCATTTCATCAGGTCGTAGATCTGGCGCAGCAGGTGATCCGACACCGGGTCGGGAAGCCAGACGTTGTGAGTTCGAGCATTACGGAAAAGAATATCTAGTGCTTCTGAGTTTAGTAACGGTTTTGGCAAAGGGGCCCTCCTGGCTCGCTAGTAGGATGATCGCATAGGCGGGACGGATGCGAAAAAGCACCGGCTCCCTCACGGTCGCGGTTCGGCCAATCGGCGCAAACCGCGGGTTGGCAACCCGCTGCAGGATGGCATCCTGCCCCACTCGCTACTTATCCTGACTCTCTCCGATTAATTGTTGGTAGACTTCGCGGGCGTGGTCGTAGGCTTTTCGGGCGGCGTCTTTTTCCGAGGTTGAAATTGCAACGGACTTCTGGCTCCAGCACTGACTCACTGCGGCCAGGCACCACTCCGCACTGCGGCGTGACGCACGAATCGAATGGCCGTCCACCAGCGCGAAAATTGGGTTGGTATGCGACGACGGCAGGATTCGCACCGCGATCCAGCTGCTCTTTTCCAGGGAGACATCGAAGGTCACGGGCCGGATCTGGCCGTCGGCATATACGAGTTTTCGCTCGCGAGCGACGCCGTTTATGACCAGTTCCACGGGGACGTCCCGTGTGGCCCCTACACGGGTGCGCTCGATGTCCCAATATGGCTTCTGCAGCACGGAGAGTTTGCGGATGGATTCATCCGGAAGAGGGTCCAGCCGGGCGGCCACATTCACTTCGATGTGCGCATTCTCACCGCGGCCAATCTTGATCTCGCTTCCCACTTCGCTTCCGTTCACCTTAAAGTCCATCAGATGGCTCTTGCCATCGGAGACGTAACTGCGGCCGGCGCGCAGGCTCTCGATCCATTTTTGATAAGTCAGCTTGCCATCCACCTTGCCGTAGTTGCGCCCGATGCCGACGCGATCGTCATAGATGCAGGGGAAATCTGTTTCCCCGCTGATGCGGGTTCGAAATCCGACGTTGAGGGTGTGATACCAGATATTGAGTTCCGAAACAGAGGGTGTGTCGACTGCGGAGATGAAGTCGACAGCGTTGGGATAGGTGACGTCCACGATATATTCATTGGCGCCAATGCCGTCGAAGGGAGGTAGCTCATAATTTGGCAGATCGGTGCTCTGCACCTCCAGGCCCCAGCCGGAATGCGCAAAGCCCACCACGGCGCCTTGCTTCTTGCCCCATTGGAGAATCGGAAGATCCCAGGTGGGCCAATCTTCAATCCGTTTGGTGCCCGGATAATCCTGATCCTTCAATCCGAGCAAAATCAGATGTCCGGCATGGCTGGAGGGAAAGCCGGACACTTCCAGATCGTAGTGCATCAGCCGGTCCGGTTGGGAGAGAGGGTTGTCCTGGCCGGAAAAGAATTGCTTTTGGTAGTAATAGCAGGGTCCCCAGGTTAATACGGCGCCGATATTCAGAGATTCGCCCAGCAACTGGCGCATCATATCTTTGGGCAGGACGCCTTCGGTAGGATTTTGGTAATGCGAGCAGCCGGCCGCGTGGACATGCTGGTCGCCCGAGTACCAGCCGAGTTTGGATGGCTCGATCCAGCGCTCGAGTGTCAGCGCGATTTCGGCGGGATCCGTGGCCTTGACTGCGATTTCCTTGGTGTGCGTCAAGTATTCGGGACCGCCCGTGTAGGCGATGGTGTAATAACCCTCCGGCAATCGCAACATCTCGCCGTCAAAACGGTAAATCTGCGGCTGAAATGGAAAATCCGGCGCCAGGCGCTTGGAGGGGTTCGGATAGATGCGACTATAGCGGTCTTTTACTATGAGAGAGGCGACCGCTGGCTGGCCATTAGCGTCGTGAATCCGCAGCGTGATGGCGTGCGCGGTCTCAGCGTTGAACACAACCAGGATCTCGCTGCGAAACCCGACGTCCTGGCTGGTTTGTCCAACATCGAATTGCAGAAGGGCCGCGCGCTGGCCGCTATCGCGGCTGGAGATTTGAAGAATCGCGTACTCCAAGCCGAGCCCGGAGAGCCGCCGGGGCATGGGCGGTTTATCGTAGATGGAAACGCCGGCCCATTTCTCCTGCGCATCTTTTGGAGTGAGTTTGAGCGCAGGGGTGGACGCGCCATTGGATGTTATGTAGACATTGCCGCTATTCGGACTGCTGACTTTGAGCGGCGCGGTGACGCGCGCTTGATTCAGCACTTTTACCAGGAACAGCCGGGTTCCGCCTTCCACCAAGTCCGGCTTGGCGGGGCCTTGCTCCACTTTCACGCGGCTCTCGGGATTGATTTCGACGGTAGCGAGCGTGTATTTGTCGAGCACCCGTTCCAGGCGATTGACGGCGGCGATTTCGTCCGGGTCGGCGATGGCGGCATTGATCTCTTTTTGATCCGCGTCGAGCAGCGGCTGGCCGAGATAGGCGAGCGCGGTCTCGAGACGGCGTACCTGCTGCGCCATCGGCTGCAAGGGGGCAGGAGCATGCGTGTCCAGCGGTTCCTGGGCAAGTAGAGGCGCGGCGATTGCCAAACCGGTGAGGGTGCCGATCCGGAGGAGGTTCATGTTGGTTACTATACGCCAGTCCGGGTTCGCGCGACATGAATGCCTTTCGCGAAAAGTAGCCGAGCCGCGATCGGAAGGGAGCGTTGCAACCAGTGCAGATGGTTCCTGAGTTTTCGTGGTAGCGCTTCCTGCCGGTCGCGGTTCAGTTTCTCGCCCGGCAGCGCATGGCGCTGTCCCACCGGCAATGAAGGTGTGAAACACACGGCTGCTAAACTTGTAGCTATGACTTACTACGGCGCAAAGGAATTGGCTGACAGTTTTCGCACTGTACGCAAAAACACGATTACCATCGCCGAGGAGATTGGTGAGCAGCACTATGGGTTCCGCGCCGCGCCTGATACGCGCACTGTGGCCCAGATGCTAACGCATATTGCCGTAACTCCCCGGATGGTTGAACAGATCCACGGCATCGAGCGCCGAACTACGCTGGAGGGCTTCGATTTTCCGAGTTTCTTCGGCAAGATCATCGCTGAGGAGCAGCAGGCCCGTGGTAAGGCGGAGATCGTTGCGCTGCTGCGTAGTGAGGGCGACCGGCTGGCCAAATGGATGGAGGGGCTTTCCGACGATTTTCTAGCGGAATCCGTGGTGTTTCCGGCTGGGATGACGCCGCCTAGCAAGTCGCGCTTTGAAATGCTTCTTGGAACCAAGGAGCACGAGATGCATCACCGCGCGCAACTGATGCTGATCGAACGAATGATCGGCGTGGTCCCACATATGACGCGGGAAATGCAAGCGCGCATGGCTGCGATGCAAGCTACCAAAGCGTCGGCTTAGTGGCAGAGGCGAATGCTACCATGGGACGGCGGCTTTTCCCCAAATGTATAACGAGTATTTCGGATTATCGGCCAGCCCGTTCAGTCTGAGTCCGGATCCTGCGTTTTTATATCGCAGCGAGCAGCATGAAGAGGCGCTAGCCAATCTGATTTATGGCGTTCAAAGCCGTAAGGGCTTCATTGTTCTGAGCGGCGAGGCGGGGACTGGAAAGACCACCATGTTGGAATGTCTGCGAGATTTCCTGGACGCGCAGCGCACGGAATTCGCTTTCATTTTCAATTCGCGCATCACCTCCGGCCAATTCTTCGAGATGATCGCGTACGATCTGAACCTCAACTGCCAGCGAACTTCGAAAACGGAGGTTCTTTTCGCGCTGAACGAGCGGGTGGTTCAGCAGGCCGACCAGGGGCGAACCACGGTGCTCATCGTGGACGAGGCGCATAACCTGGAGTGGGAAGTGTTGGAGGAAATCCGGCTGCTGGGAAACATGGAGAACCGAACCGGAAAACTGATCCAGGTGATTCTGGCCGGACAGCCGGAGCTGGAACGTAAGCTGGATGCACCTAATCTGCGGCAGTTGAAGCAGCGAATTGTACTCCGTGCGAATCTGGAGGCGTTCACTGAGTCCGATACGGCGGAGTACATTAATAACCGGATGGAAAAGGCCGGATTAGCTAAACAGGCGGTTCTACCGACTGAGCTGATTGCCGGGATCCATGCACGGTCGCAGGGCATCCCGCGGGTGATCAACTCGATTTGTGACAACCTGCTGCTCACCTGTTTCGCCATGGAATGCAAGGTGGCCACGGTTAACATGCTGGACGAAGTGAGCCGGGACATGCGCCTGGAATGCATGGACGCCCGTATTGGAGTGAGCGCTTAACTTTGCTAGAGCGCTTACCTCCCATCGCTCAATAACGCCGCTTCATCTGATTCTTCGGCTTCCGGTCGAACATGGATGGCCGCCGGAATTCCCGTCGCTTATTCTGAGACTCGAAAGGAGTTTCAAATGATAAGAAAGCTCTCCGCACTGGTTCTTCTGGCTGGAGGTATTTTATGCAGCACATTATCCAGCGAGGAGCGGTTCGATTTGAAGGTGCGCAATTACTTCTTCGCGGGATTTGCGGGCGATGCCGCCTCGCTCGAAAAGGGAATGAAAATCTGCGAAGACATGCTGACGGCTGATCCCAAGAATGCCGAGGCCTTGGTATGGCACGGCACCGGCGTGTTTTATGAAGCTGGTCAGGCTTTCCAAAAGGGCGACCAACAAAAGGGCGGGGAAATGTGGCAGCGCGGGTTGAAGGAAATGGACCAGGCTGTGGAACTGGCGCCGGACGATTTGGGTGTGCGTATACCGCGCGGCGCCGTGCTGCTGACTGCCTCGCGCTACATGCCGAGTCCAGAGATGGCGCGGCCGCTGGTTGAGAAGGGCCTCACGGATTTCGAGAAGACTTACGATTTGCAAGCCTCTTATCTGAGCGATCTCGGCACACATCCGCGTGGCGAACTGATGCTCGGGCTGGCGGACGCCTACAGCCGCTCCGGCCATCAGGAAAAGGCGCAAGTATGGTTCGAGCGCATTCAAAAAGAAATGAAAGGCACGCCGTACGAGAAATCGGCCAGCATTTGGCTCGAAACGAAAACTCTGGCTCCGGCGCAGGCCGGGTGCCTGGGATGCCACACGCCGGCAACCAGCGAAAAGTAAGATGAAGGACAGGCGATCGCAATGCACCGATGCAGACAACTCGTCAAGATTTTGCTGCTTAATACCGCGTTCGCCTTCATCCCGCCCATTTTGCTGGTGGCGATGTCCTGGGAGCAGGTGCCCATCCGGAGGCTGCTGATTACTTTCGGTTTCTCGCTAGTCTACGCCCACTGCATTGGCGGGCTAAATTTCGCCACCGTCCCTCAATTGTGGGGGGCGGTGCAAAAATTCGAACCCTGGTTGCGGTGGCCGCTACGCGTTGCCGCGATTTTTGGCAATACCGTGGTGGGAAGTTTGATCGCTTGTTTGATTCTCACCGCGTTCCGGTGGATGCCTCGCGAGTTGTTCTGGCCGGAGTTCTGGGGAAGCCTCAAGATCGCTACGTTCATCTCGATTTTGGCCGGCGTTGGCATCGGGGTATATGAGACCTTCCAAGGGCGCCTGGAAGAAAGCTCACTGCAACTCCGGACCAAGCAGCTAGAGCACGAACGCGCGTTAAAGCTGGCGACGGCGGCGCAACTGGCATCGCTCGAATCGCGAATTCATCCGCACTTTTTGTTCAACACACTCAACTCCATTTCGTCGCTGATTCCGGAAGATCCGAAACGCGCGGAGCGGCTGGTAGAGCAGATGGCGGCGCTGCTGCGATTTTCGCTCGACGCGAATCAAGCCGGCCTGGTTCCGCTGGCTGCCGAGATGAAAGTAGTGGCGGATTATCTGGAGATCGAGCGCGCCCGCTTCGGCGACCGGCTGCGCTATCAAATCGACATGGCGGGGGATTTGGATGCTGCGCGAGTGCCGGCGCTGGCAGTACAGACGCTGGTGGAGAACAGTGTGAAATACGCCATTGCTCCGAATCGCGCGGGCGGCGAGATTCGCATTGCCGGCTCGCGCGAGAATGGATGTTTGAGAATGGTGGTGACAGATCAGGGGCCGGGATTTGCGCTGGAATCCGCGCCCGCCGGCCACGGACTGGACAATCTAAAGGATCGGCTGGTGAGTCTCTACGGCGACCAGGCCGCGCTTACGCTGGACCGGCGCGAGAATCAGAACAGCGTGATCCTGACGGTCCCCTACAATGGCAACCCGCATGCGCGTATTTCTGGTTGACGACGAGGCGCTGGCTGTGAAGCGCTTGTCCAGAATGTTGACCGCGACGGGGCGGGTGGAAATCGCAGGTAGCGCGACGGATCCGGTGGAGGCAGTGCAGGCCGTGCTGAACGCAAAGCCGGATGTGCTGTTTCTGGACATCGAAATGCCGGGGATGACGGGCTTCGAGATGCTGGCGAAACTAGATCCGCAGCCGGTGATCGTTTTCACTACCGCTTATGATCGCTACGCGCTGCAGGCCTTCGGCGTTAATTCGATTGATTACTTGTTGAAACCCATCGAGCAGGCGCAACTAGACCGGGCGCTGGATAAGATTGATCGGCTGCGCGGGGGAGCGGAGCCACGCCAGGAGATTCGCGAATTGCTGGATCGACTGAGCGCAGTCGCAGCGCAACAGCCCGAGTATCCCACGCGCATTGCATCCCGCATCGGCGAGCGGGTGGAATTTGTCGAGCTATCGCGGGTGACGCATTTGTTTGCCGCCGATAAGCTTACTTACGCTGCCACGCCCGCCAAGAATTATGTAGTGGACCACAGTATTCAGGAATTGGAGCAAAAGCTGGACCCGCGGAAATTCATTCGAATCCACCGCGCGAGTTTGCTAAATCTCGACTACGTTTACGATCTGCACGCGATGTTCGCCGGCCGCATGCTGGTCCGGCTGAAAGACGAAAAGAAAACCGAGCTCACGGTGTCGCGCGACCGGGTGAAGGCGCTGAAGCAGCGGCTAGGGATCTAGGGAGTCTTGGTATCCTGGAGTCTGACGCGCTTCTATTAGCGAACGTGGCGGAACTGGCAGACGCACCAGACTTAGGATCTGGCGGCCGAAAGGCCATGGGAGTTCGACCCTCCCCGTTCGCACCAATTACTGAACAATCGCGCTCCGGCCACTAGGTCCTGCTCGTTTTGTACGCCTTATAAATGCGCTGCTGAGCTCGGGTTCGACGCCGACGCCGAAGAGGCTTGAGGCGCAGCGATGTAGATCCTTGGCGGCGAGACTGCCGCAGGTCTGCGCCAGAACGCAGGCCACCAGTAGTACCCGGTCCATGATGGAGGAGTCGGGTTCCAACAGGGCGGTGAACTGGACCCGGATGCACGTATCTTAGCCGCAATTGGGCCGATAGGTTGTGGCCATGGCATGTCGTCGGTCCTAAAAGCTGGCGGTGGTTGTGGTTCCAAGAAGACTGGCCAGCAGGTCTTGCGAATTGGGATCAGTGGCCGGCTGAAATGGTTTGGTCGAGCTTGGCTGGACGGAGACGTTGTGTCCTCCGCCGCCATGGTGGTGGTGATGTCCAGTGAGACCGGCTTGCTGGAGGTCCTGCGCGGATGGGACTGGGCCGCCCTTGGCCGCGTTCTGAAACCCGGCTGCCAAA
>DASYNU010000011.1:0-3197 GCA_036008345.1 Bryobacteraceae bacterium | reverse complement strand
CCAATCCCCAAGCCAAGCTTCGTCGTGCCCAGAAGCTGGCCCGGGCTCTCCGCCGACTCGGTTACCAAGTCAGTCTCACACCAATCCAACCAGCCCACGCATGATTTTCAACCGAGCGGGATTTTCAACGGAGTCGGTGCCTTTTTACGGAACAAACGAACTCAGCAACCACGGCACCCCACCAAAATTCACCTTGCTATTCACTACCGCCCTCTGAAACCCCGAATTCTGCATCGACATCCCGATCCGCCGCGAATAAAAGAAAACCGCCTTCAGCTTGAACTCCCCGCCGTAGGTCACCGGAAACCACAACCCATCATCGAATTTCTTGTACGTAACCTTGAACCCGAGCTGCTGCACATTAGTCCCAAAAATCACTTTCACCCAACCTGGAATGTTGAATGCCAGCTTCGAAGTAACCAGCACGGGCTGGAACTCATCGCGATCTACCAACACCTCGCCCGCCCACTGGCCGTTGTCATCGCCATCGTAGATGCTGGGCCTCTTCTTTGGCTGGAACGTGATCCGGTAAACCGGTGTGCCGCGATAGTCCTCGGTTCCTTCCAGATGGAACCTATACTTCGGCTGCTCCTTGGATGTCAGCGGAAAACAATCATGATCCACCCCATCGCGCGAATCCTTATCGTTGCCGAAGTCCTCCATCAGCGACTTCACAAAATCCGCATCGATATCGATCGATTTGTGTTCAAATCCGGGTTCATCAAACTCGATCTCCTTGCCGTGCGCCCCCGCGTACTTCCCTCGGAAGAACGTCTGCTCGCGCGTAATCCCCTTGGGAGTTGGAGTAACGGTGTACTCCCCATATTCTTCGCGCGCGAATTTCCCGTTCCCCCGATGCAGCCGCACCAACACGTTCTGCTTATACACGAAGGCGGTGCGCATTTCCTGATCACGATCCTGGTTCAAAGCCACGCGCAACATAATCCCCTCGGCCGTAGTCGATGGCACGGCCGTAAGCAGCATCCACAAAGGCACGATAATCATTTCGCCTTTTTCTCCTTGTCCTTGTCCTTGTCCTTCTCTTTTTCCTTCTCCAGCTTGCTCCCGATATCTTCCGGGATCCCGAAATTGCCGGCCAGCTTGCTCAATCCGTCCATATCGATCGGACCGTCAATGTAAACCACCGTCAGCTCTTTCGGTTCAGCCACAATCACCGCCAGACCGCTAATGACGTGCTCGTTCTCCTGGCGCAGCAGGACGTCGGCGTTGTCGCGCCCGCGCACCTGCACGATGTTTTTCCATTTCGGGTCGCGCAACTGGCTGCGGATCGGCTCCAGGTCGGACGCCTGGTATTCCCCCGTTTTCTCAAACTCGAAGTTCCGGACATAAACGCCCTTCAAACTGGCTACCAATTTCTTAATCTGCGCCTGATCCGGATCGTCGCTGGAAAGAAAGCGGCTGGCTAATTGCAACAAATTTCCATCCAGGCTCACCGTCACGGTCTCCGACGCCTTTTCGGCTAGCTTATCCAGCGCGTCTAGACGGATCTGGAGTTGGGGAATCACAGCTCTGGTCCGGCGCGCGTGCTTCCCCGATTGTCCGCAAACCAGGAACGGCGCCAGGACGAACAGAAATATGAGACGGCGATGGATCACAGCGAGCCCTGCACTCTCTTATGAATTCGCTGCAGCTTGGCGGAGGTGATATGCATGGCCCGGATCAATTGAGCACTCGCCGCCTTGCCATCTTGCTCCACCTTGCGGCGATGTTCCACTTCCAGCCCTAATGCACCCAAACACAGTGACGCTGCCAATCCGGCCGCGGCCCACGATCGCCAACTCACCCACGCCAGCGGCTTCTTAGGCTGAGTGGCACGAGCCATCACTCTCGCCGTGAAATCCGCCGATGGATCCTTCCTCTCCAACGCTCGCCGAAGTTGATCCTCGAAATCCCTCATGCTTCTCCCTCCCGCGTCGCAAACGACAACTTGCGCCGTAACAGCGCCAACGATCTTTGCAGATGGCTCTTTACTGTCGCCACCGGCATATCCAAAATGTCCGCGATCTCAGCCGGCTCCAGCCCCTCCTGGTAGCGCATAATCACCACCAGCCTGGGCGTCTCCGCCAACTTGCCCAGCAACTGTTCTATGAAACGCTTCAGCACCGGATCCGCCTCCGGCATCCAGCTGAATGGTTCCGGCGCGTCTTCCAGGCTCACGTGGTTGCGTAATTTCCGCCGCCGCGCCTGATCGATACAGCGCCGGCTGGCCACCTTGCGAAGCCAATGGATGCGATGTTCCCGGGATTCGATCTCGTCCCAGTGCCGGTACAGTTCCAGAAATACTTCCTGGGCCAATTCCTCAGCCACCGCATGATCCTGCAGGAAGTGGTACGCCACGCTGTAAACCATGGCCTGGTGCTCGCGAACCGCGGCCTCAAACGCGCGACTTCGATCCGCTTCCGCAACGGCTTGGGGAATGCCGACCTCCTGGACCAAACTTCCGATCACTTATCCCTCACAATAGGATACGCGCAGAGGGGTCCCCGAGGATGCAGGAAACGGATGCCCCATGTTTAGAGAGCGTTACCGAACCGCGACCGGCAGGAAGCGCCACGACGAACCCAGACCGAGCGGCACCGGTCGCGGTTCGTCTTTAATGCCGCCAACCGGATTCTGAGTTACAATCGAACGATAAAATGTTGCAAGGGCATTTCTGCAAACCATCGCCCGACGCCATTGCCCTGCTGTCCCCCGGCCGGAGCCCCCTTACCTATCGCCAACTTTCGAATCAGGTCCAATCCTTGCAACAGGTGCTCGCCCTCTCACCCGGCGAAGTCACAGCCCTAGTATTGCCCGCCGGCCCGGAATTGATCGCCGCATTCCTAGCCGTGACAGCTACCGGAGCCTGCGCTCCGCTAGACCCTTCGCTCACCGAGAGCGAGTGCCATTTCTACATGAGCCGCCTGGGCGCCCGCACTCTGCTCGTCCCCGATGACGTGCCGGGGGCGGCATCTCGCGTGGCGCAATCCTTGGGGATGCGTGTTCTGACAATCCATGCGCCAGCGGACCAGCCCGCAGGCGTTTTCGAGTTGCGGGGCCCAAGCGAAGCAGCTTCCGCACCCGGCCGGACAACGGACGCAGCCCTCCTGCTCTTTACGTCCGCAACCACGGATTCCCCGAAGCTCGTCCCACTCACTTGGTCGAACCTCGAAGCCCTGACCATCCACGATTCCCGA